>CAZLTF010000454.1:0-3895 GCA_964562195.1 uncultured Bacteroidales bacterium
CCTGTTCTCAAAGATATTGATCATGACGGATTATTGGATTTGTTTATAGGAAAATCATACGGGAATCTTAAACATTATGAACAAACTTCTTCCGATTCATATCATTTTACTTATATTAATTCCTATTTCAATGGAATTGATGTAGGGAGTAATTCCGTTCCAAGTTTTACGGATATTGATGGAGATAGCCTTTGGGATTTATTTATTGGTGATGATTTCGGTAAAATACATCACTATGAACAAGATACTTTGTTTTCATATTCGTTCACCGAAAAGACTTCCTATTTCAATGCAATTGATGTAGGCGAAAATGCCGCTGTCGATTTTACAAATATCAACGGTAGCGATTTGTCGGAAATGGTGGCAGGAAATGCTTCCGGTCATCTCAAACATTATCATCAAGACAGTGTCTCTTCTACATCTTTCACTTATAATATGAAAACATTTCAAGATATTGATGTGGGAAGTCAGAGCAAACCTCGCTTTGTCGATCTAAATTCCAATGGGTTGGCGGACTTGATTGTAGGTAAAGACGATGGGACTCTTGACTATTACGAACAACAAACATTTGATACGATAACTTTCAATTCCATTATTGTTGGCAATGGGATTGTCAGGGAGTATTATTTTCACTTGGAAAACTGCATCGGAGATTTAGAGGTCGTTTCTACTAATTCCGCTTTCACTTTATCTTCTTCGGAAGGAGGTGCATTCGCTGAAAGTTTGACGATTCCATATTCCGGACACCGGATATCCGATACTGTTTATGTGCGTTTTGCCCCTGATTCAACGATGAATTATTTAGTAAAATTACAGCATATCTCTCCATCAATGGACACAACCTGTCTCATATTAACAGGAACAGGAGTAAGAGTTGAGCCGTTCCCCGGAAGCCTTTTGAGTTTTGACGCAAACAATGATTACATTGACACAGAAAGGGAGCTGACAATCTCCGGAGGACAGCCCCGAAGTATTGATTTCTGGGCGTATGCAGAAAGTTTTGATAACAACTATGCATTTTACAGCGGTTCGGCTACATCAAATAAGGCATTTGGTTTTTCGACTACCGATGTCGATTATGTTTGGAAAATTTCGTATGGTTCTTCGGAAACGGAAATTCTATTGCCGGACAGTAAAAAATCTTGGCATCATTACTGTTTGACATATTCGGATACTATCGTTAGATTATTCTATGACGGGCAATTAATGACCACTGACACGATAAGTCTGGATACGGAAAAAGGAAAATTTCGTATAGGGTCTAAAAATAATTCCTATTTCAACGGTAAAATTGATGAGATGCATATTTGGGATATTGCATTAGATTCCACTCAGGTCAGAAAACAGATGCACTTGGCACTTAACGGAAGTGAAAACGGATTGCTTCATTATTGGCAATTTAATGAAGGTAGTGGTGAGCGTCTTTCGGATATTGTCAGCGGAAATGATGGAATACTGTTCAATATGGACAATGAGAATTGGAAAGAATCAAGTATAGCATTTGGAAAGGGTGCCAGTGATATACAAAACGAAACCACAGGTATTGTCTCCTTTCCCAATAGCAAAATAAGTATTGATTATAGTACGGCAAACGCTGCGATTGTAGCTGCTACACGTATTGATACGATTCCCAATCTTACGCCTGTGGATGCTGATAGCATTTTCTCTTCACAGTATTGGGTATTGCACAGATATGGGAGCGGAACATTTGAAGGAGATATGACACTCTCCGTAGCGGAAAACTTTTCGGCGGAAGATCAAGCTCAGCCTCAAAGGATTTGGCTCTTTGGTCGTCCTTTGTCTGCGGATTCTACATGGACTTATTGCTCGCGAGCAACCCATGTGGACACAGCTCTTCATACAGCCACTTTCCCTGATATTACCTCCTTCGGACAATTTATTATCGGCAGAAAAACCGGTACCGAAATTCAAATATCTCCTGAATTTTTAAGCTTTAATGAAGTTCAAGTAGGAGATTCTACCATATTGAGTTTTGATATTTACAATACGGGAATAGATTCACTTTTTGTAACAAATATTTCCAATTCTGCAGATGCCTTCCATTTTGATTTGCATTCTTGTACCATTGCTCCCGGTGAGCAACAAAACATAGAGGTAAGTTTTCAACCTGAGAATAGAGGTCTGTTCATAGACTCAATAAGCATATCCTCCAATGATGCTAATGAAGCGATACAATATGTTCAGGTGACAGGCACAGGTGTCAGTGCAAATTTGAGAACCTTCTCCATCCAAAATTCAGATTTTTCAATGAATGGAATCTTGAACGGCATAAATACAGGTACATTTTCATATCCCGTATTTACGGATATTGATCAAGATGGACTCAAAGATTTAATTATTGGTAATCACAACGGAGAACTTACTCATTATGAGCAGATTGGTGATACTACATTTCGGTTTATCACCAATACATTTTCAAACATTGATGTGGGTGATTATTCTTCTCCTTGTTTCACGGATCTGGACAACGACGGACTATTGGATATGATCGTGGGAGAATACAATGGCAATCTTAATCATTATGAACAAGACAGTGAAAACTCCACCACTTTTTCACTAATCACTTCCAACTTTAATTCTATTGATGTGGGAGATTTTTCAGCACCAAGTTTTACGGATTTGGATGGAGACGGTTTATTGGATATGATCGTAGGAGAATGGTATGGAAAACTTTTTCATTATGAACAGGATAGCGAAAATTCCACATCCTTTTCATTGATCTCTTCAAATTTTAATTCTATTGATGTGGGAGATTATTCGTCTCCAAGTTTTACGGATTTAGATGGAGATGGTTTGTTGGATTTAATTGTGGGAGAATACAATGGTAATCTTTATCATTATGAGCAAGATAGTGAGAACTCCACTTCTTTTTCATTAATCACTTCCAACTTTAATTTTATTGATGTGGGAGATCGTTCAACACCAAGTTTTACGGATTTGGACAACAATGGCTTAGTGGATATGATTATTGGTAATGGAAACGGCAGTTTGACAAACTATATTCAAAGAAGATTGGACACATTACATACGGGAAAAGTTGCGATAGGAAACAATAAGCTTAGCAAGTATTATATCAATGCCAAACGATTGTCCGGCAACCTTAATTTGATCTGCAATTCGGATTTTAGCATTTCGTTGTCCGAAAATAGCGGATTCTCCCAGTCTCTCAGTATCACTCCGGTAAATCAATCATTCTCGGATACGATCTTTGTACGTTTTGCTCCTTCACAAGGTGGAATCATTGAGGGTGTTATTCTTCATTATTCTACCGGTATGGATACCACGACTGTAAACTTGAGAGGCATAGGCGAAGGTCCTCAAATGACAAGCTTGCTTATCCCCGATCAATTTACATTGGTTTCCGACGATTGGAATTCAATTGATGTGGGATTTAACTCTGCTCCGGCTTTTACGGATCTTGATGGAGATGGTTTGTTGGATATGATTGTAGGAGAATCTAATGGCAACCTCAATCATTATGAACAGGACAGTGAGAACTCCACTTCCTTTTCATTGAACACTTCCAATTTTAATTCTATTGATGTAGGGTATTATTCAACACCAAGTTTTACGGATTTGGATGGAGACGGTTTGTTGGATATGATCGTAGGAGAAATATATGGAAAACTTTTTCATTATGAACAAGACAGTGAGAACTCCACTTTCTTTTCATTAATCACTTCCAACTTTAATTCTATTGATATAGGAGCTAATTCAACACCAAATTTTACGGATATAGATGGAGACGGTTTGTTGGATATGATCGTGGGAGAAAATTATGGAAAACTTTTTCATTATGAACAAGATAGCGAAAATTCCACATCCTTTTCATTGATCTCTTCCAATTTTAATTCTATTGATGTGGAATCTTATT
>CAZLTF010000455.1:0-2023 GCA_964562195.1 uncultured Bacteroidales bacterium
TCAGGAATATACGCTATGACTTGAACCTCTTTGCCGCTCTTTTTCAGTTGTGAAGCGATGGTTTTGATTTGTCTGAAATCATCTTCCGATTCCATACGCGTCAATATTCCAATACTGGTAAAATCATCCCAGCTGAAGTACCGTTTCTCTCTTCTTATTGATTTGAGCTTCCTCTTTAAAATTATTTCAGCCATCCACTGGCGAAATTTTTTGGGTAAAATCATAAGTCTAATATCTATATCTTTATAAATTTCAAAATGTGTTTGTGTCAAAAGTAATTATATACTTAGCTCAAAAACAACAGCATTTTGATAGTCATAGCATGCTCCGTACTTGTCAAATTGTGTCTGCAAAGACCGTTTTCAAAACTACGACTTCACGGCGATAGTCTCTATTTCTACCAGAACATTTAAGGGTAATGTTTTGACTGCAAAAGCAGCTCTTGCAGGAGGGTTTTCCTTGTAATATTCTCCATATATTTCATTCATTCCGGCGAAATCACTCATATCACTCAACAAACAAGTGGACTTGATGACATCCGAAAAAGTATAGCCGGCTTCCTCCAAGATCGCTTTGATATTTTCCATCACTTGTTTCGTCTGTATCTTGATATCCGCTTCTACAATCTCTCCCGTCGAAGCATTGACAGGAATCTGTCCCGAAATAAAAAGCATTCCGTTTGCCTCTACTGCTTGACTATAAGGACCTATCGCCTTAGGTGCATTTTCTGTAAAAATTATTTTTTTCATCATTATACTATTTTTATTGATAATTATTTCTATTTCTCTTGTTGAACTTTAATTGTTCTCTTTTATTTCAATTAAAACAAATGTCATTCATCCCCAATACCTTTCTTTTTTTTCTTCACAAATCAATCTTCCTTCTCCTCAATTTCATAAACCAATTTTTTATACCACTTTTCACCATAAGCGCGAATAAGAGGTTCTCTCAGCGATTGATAGAGTGGAACATTATTTCGTTTTCCCAATTCACAGGCAGTAGAACAGATAGCCCACTGATGATAGTTCAGGGCGGTGAAATTTTCTTTTTTTGTAACTCGAACCGGATACAAATGGCAGGAGATCGGTTTTGGAAAATCAACTAATCCTTGTCGAAAAGCTTTTTCAATGGCACAAAGTGCTACACCGTTTTCATAGTATACAAAAACACATTCGCGATCATTGACCAGAGAAGTGACATAATCACCGTCTTCGTCGTAGGAAAATACACCGGTTTCTTCGATGGTCTTTATTGCTTCCGGCATTAAAAATGGTTTGATGATATCTACTAAATCTTCTATCTCGCCGATTTCCTCCTCTTCCAGAGGAGCACCGGCATCACCTTCTACGCAACATATCCCTTTGCAGGTTTTCAAATCACAAGCAAAGCGCACCGAAGCAATCTCCTCCGATACCAATATGTCATCTATTATATACATCCTGTGTTCCATTTCTAATTAATGATTGATTGAATTGCATGAAGGCAGGTATCCGGTGCTTCGACAAATCCCATGTGTCCTACACTTTCGAGAAGGAGAGCATGAGACTGCCGGGGTAATGCGATCTGAGGAAGGATCTTTTCCATTGGGATGCGGCTATCTTGTTTTCCTGCAATAAACAACACGGGAATGTTCAGATTTTCTAATAATTTCCGGCTGTCTTCCCGCTGCTTCATTCCTTTGAGCGCAGCGACAATGCCACTCACCGGAGTACGATTGGACTGTTTGATGATACTTTTTATGGTAGAAGCATATTTTTTTCGATTGCAAGGAGCAAAAAGAGATGGAATAAAATCATTGATAAATCCCAATTTATTAGCCTTCACGATTTCTATCAGGCGATCTCTGTTTTGTTTTATTTCCTTTGTGTCTTCGCTCACCGAGGAGTGAAATAAGACCAAAGCATCTAAACTTTCGGGAAACAATTTGGCGAAAGCCAAACTTACATAGCCACCCAAAGAATGTCCGATTATAGTACATTTGCGAATATTTTCGCGATCCAAAACTACATTTATCACGTTTGCC
>CAZLTF010000456.1:0-6250 GCA_964562195.1 uncultured Bacteroidales bacterium
TCTGTTGGAAAAAGGATGGGATGAAGATTATGGTGCCAGACCTCTCAAACGAGCCATTCAAAAATATATTGAGGATATGCTCGCAGAAGACATCATCAATATGGATGTCAAATCCGGTGCTGTTATCCGGATGGATTATACGGAGGGAGACGAAGAATTGAGTCTGAAAATTACGAATCCCAAGAAGAAATAGGGGAGTGATATTGGAGCCTGTTTGCGGTAAGCAAAAAATCAATATGCAAGACTATCGGGAAAAAATGCCGGTTTTTCTTGTGTATTATTATTGAAGTATTTACGTACTCCGTTTTCTTTCACGTGTTTGAGAGTTTTTCGGCGGACCCTATTTACGCAATTTATTCTCTTTCACGTATTTAAGAGTTTTTCAAGATCCTAAGCTAAGTCCTTTTTCCGCTTATTATTGCAACGCAATTTGAATGACTTCCATCATATTTTCAACATATTTGAATGTGATTCCTTGAATGTATTGTTCGGGAATTTCATCAATATTTTTCTTGTTTTCTTCCGAGATGATAATATTGTTGATTTTTGCCCGTTTGGCAGCCAATATTTTTTCTTTTACACCCCCTACCGGAAGCACATGACCGCGAAGGGTAATTTCACCGGTCATAGCAAGATTCTTTTTGACGATTTTACCGGTAAAAGCGGATGCAAGGGCTGTGAGCAAAGTAATACCAGCGGAGGGACCATCTTTGGGAGTAGCTCCTGCAGGAATATGAATATGTACATCTTTTTGGGTAAATAAATCCGGATCAATGTCCAATTCTTTGCTATGTGCTTTGAGGAAAGCAAACGCCAATTGGGCGGACTCTTTCATTACTTCTCCTAAGTTTCCCGTGAGAGAAAATTTTCCTTTTCCTTCGCTGAGGCTCACTTCAATAAAAAGAATCTCTCCTCCGACAGAAGTCCACGCCAGACCTGTGACTACTCCCGGAATGTCAAAATTTGTTTCTATTTCTTTTGAAAATGGAGGAGCACCCAACATTTTCCGGATATCCGCTTGACCGAGTCTTTTGGTGTAGGTTTTCTTTTCCAAAATTGGAATTACCCTTTTGCGGATTATTTTTGCGATGTTTTGTTCAAGATGTCTTACTCCGGCTTCGCGTGTATAATTTTCGATTATTGTTCTGATAACCGCTTTGGAGAATATAATTTCATTTTTCTTTACACCATGCTCTTTGAGTTGTTTGGCAACCAAGTGTTTTGTTGCAATTTGGATTTTTTCTTCCACGAGGTATCCGCTTATAGGAATAATTTCCATACGGTCGATCAGGGCAGGATGGATGGTGGAAAGAGTGTTTGCCGTGGCAATAAACATTACTTTTGACAAGTCATAATCCACTTCCAAAAAATTGTCATGAAAAGTTGTGTTCTGCTCAGGATCAAGTATTTCCAATAAGGCGGCTTGAGGGTCACCGCTATGTGTTGCGCCCAGTACTTTGTCGATTTCGTCAAGTATAAAGACAGGGTTGGAAGTGCCGGCTTTTTTGAGATTTTTCAATATCCTACCCGGCATAGCACCGATATATGTTTTGCGATGACCACGCAGTTCGCTTTCATCTCTCACTCCTCCGAGAGACATCCTGATATAGTTCCGGTTGAGTGCTTCCGCAATAGATTTTCCCAATGAAGTTTTTCCGACACCCGGAGGACCAACAAAACACAAAATAGGCGATTTGAGATCATCTTTCAATTTGATTACCGCTAAATGTTCGATGATACGCTCTTTGACTTCTTCCAGTCCGTAATGATCACGATCCAGAATTTTTCGCGCTTTCCTCAGGTTGATATCATCTTTGGATAATTTATTCCAAGGCAAATCAACAAAAAAATCCAAATAATTGAGTTGAACAGAATAATCCGGAGCCTGTGGATTCATCCGTTTTAGCTTGGATAATTCTTTTTGAAATATTTCTTCTGTCGCATCATCCCATTCTTTCTTTGATGCTTTTTCTTTGAGGTCTTGAAAATCTTGTTCTCCCGAGTTGCCGCCCAACTCCTCCTGAATTGCTTTTAATTGTTGGTGGAGAAAATAGTCTTTTTGTTGTTTGTCAATGTCTATCTTTGTTTTCTGTTGAATTTTGTTTTTCAACTCCAATATTTGTAGCTCGTTGGAGAGTGTTTCCAAAATTCGGTTTGCTCTTTTCAAAAAGTCTTTCTCTTCAAGCAATTCTTGCTTAAATTCCAAATTGGTATTTGTATTTGAAATAACATAATTGACCAAATATCGCTTGCTCGAAATATTATGCAGGGCAAAAGTTGCTTCTTTGGGGATTTGAGGATTGTTCTCAATAATCTGAATTGCCAAATCTTTAATGCTTTGCACCAGGGCTTCCACTTTTTTGGTGCTCTTGGGGAGCGGTTTATCCTCGTAAGCAATGACATTTGCTGTCAGATAAGGGGTATCGCTCACTTGTTGCGTAAGCTTCACTTTTCGCAGTCCTTGAATGATAGCAGTGACCGAGCCGTCCGGCATTTGAAAAGTCTTCATTATCTTTCCCATTGTCCCCACTTTGTAAATATCCTTATACGAGGGATCTTCAATGTCTCCCAATACTTGTGATACGATTGCAATCTTTGTGTCATTGCGGTAGGCATCATTAATGAGTTGAATGGACTTTTTGCGTTCGGCGGTAACCGGTATTACGATGGCAGGAAATAATACTGTTCTCCTTAGAGTGAGCACCGGTAATGTCTCGGGCACTTTTTTTTGTGAAAGATAGCTCTCTTCTTGCGATGAAATGATCGGAATAAGCTCAGCATTTCCTTCTACTAATTCCTCTAATAAGATGTTACCATTTTTTTTCATTCTTTCCTTTTTCATTTTGTAAAATATCCACTTTCGCAAAGGGACAATTTCAGTCCGCAAAGGTACATTATATATCAATTCAAAAAGAATATTTTTAAAATTCGGACAAAGAATTTTGCAGCTAACAATGTAGCGTGAATAGCAATGCTTGAATTTGGATGATATTATGCCTATAATGAGCATTTTAGTGGAGTTAATGTCTGTTATTTTTTGTTGAATGCTTAGGTGAAATACGTACTACTTGTTGATAAATGTGTTGTGTGAAAATGATGAGTTTATTTACTATTTTGTGTTGAAATGTTTGTAAATCGCTGTGAGACAATCGTATATGTTGTATGTTTGTGTGTTTTGTTTTGTGGTGTCTTGAATTTGGAATGTGTATTTTTTGAATAGGAATATATTTTTAAAAAAAAGATTTGCAATATTAGAAAAAATTCTAATTTTGGAAAAAAATATATTATGGATTCAAAATATGTAGTATTTATCGTCGAAGATGATCAAATGTATGCCAAGCTTATCAAGTATCATTTATCAATGAATAAAGAATACGAGATTCATGTTTTTGAGACCGGCAAAGAATGTTTGGAGAATTTGCATTTAAATCCATTTGTAGTATCTCTGGATTTCACCTTGCCGGATATGACCGGCAAGGATGTTTTGAAAGGGATAAAGAGCCACAATAAAGATATTGCTGTGATCGTCGTATCGGGACAAGAAAAAATTGATGTAGCGGTCGATTTGTTGAAGAACGGAGCAAATGAGTACCTAATGAAGGACAAGAATACAAAGGATATATTGTGGCGTTCGATAGCAAAATACAAAGAAAATACATCATTGAAGCGCGAAGTGGATTTATTGAAAGCCGAGATTTCGCGAAAATATTCGTTTAAGAATTTTCTCATTGGTGATAGCCTTAGTATGAAACATGTTTTCAGGATGATCGAAAAGGCTTCTACTTCCAATATTACGGTTTCTATTTCCGGGGAGTCGGGGACAGGTAAGGAAATGGTAGCAAAAGCCATCCATTATAATTCAAAACTGGCAAAAGGAAATTACATTCCTATTGACCTAAGTGCTATTCCATCCGAACTTCTTGAAAGTGAATTGTTTGGGTATGAAAGAGGTGCTTTTACCGGCGCTTCTACCCGTAAGATCGGGAAGTTTGAACTTGCCAATAACGGGACTCTTTTTCTTGATGAGATTGGCGATATGCCTTTGACTATGCAGACTAAATTGTTGCGCGTATTGCAGGAAAGGGAATTGACACGGGTAGGAGGCTTGAAACCCATCAAAATCACCGCTCGTATTATTGTTGCCACAAATAGAAATCTAAAAGAATTGGTAAAGAACGGACAATTTAGAGAAGACTTGTATTATCGAATCTTAGGGCTGCCGATTGAGTTGCCACCCTTGCGTGAAAGAGGAAAGGATGTTTTGTTGCTTGCGGATCATTTTCGCAAGGAGTACGTGCTGAAAAATGATCTTCCGAAGCTAAAATTCTCCAATGAAGCAAAAAGAAAGTTGTTGAATTATGCTTATCCGGGCAATGTAAGGGAGTTGAAATCCGTTGTAGAACTCGCTTGTGTTTTGGCAGGAGATAAAATTATCACGGACAGCGAGATTACCTTCAATTCGGTCGATGAAAGCTATACTTTTTTGACTACCGAGATGACTCTCAAAGAATATTCACGCCGTATCGTAAGACACTATATGGACAAATACGGACAAAATATCAACCTCGTTTCAAAAAAATTGGATATCGGAAGGTCATCAATTTACAGAATGTTGAAATACAAAGAGATATAGCGGATTATTGCTTTGATTGTGCGTCTGTTTTTTGGATAGCAAATCTTTTGAAAAAGCAATGAATGATGGTAAGATGAAAAAAGTAGAAAAATGAGTAATATTCTGGAAATAAAACAGGTTTCAAAAAAATTTGGAAAGTTTACCGCACTTAACGATGTTTCTTTGACAATACCCAAAGGAAGTATCTTCGGACTTTTGGGACCTAATGGTGCCGGCAAAACTACTTTGATACGCATCATAAATCAAATATTGATGCCGGATCGCGGAAGGGTTTTATTTGAAGGAGAAGCAATCTCCAAAGAGCATATTGAGGTGATAGGATATTTGCCCGAAGAACGGGGACTTTACCGTAAAATGAAGGTGGGAGAGCAAGCTCTGTATTTGGCACAGCTCAAAGGACTTAGCGAAAAACAAGCACGCGAACGCTTGAAATATTGGTTTGAACGTTTTGAAATCGCCTCTTGGTGGAACAAGAAAGTGGAAGAATTATCCAAGGGTATGCAGCAGAAAGTTCAGTTTATTACTACGGTGCTACATCAACCCAAATTGCTGATTTTTGATGAACCTTTTAGTGGTTTTGACCCGATCAATGTAAACCTTCTGAAAAAAGAAATATTACACCTCAGAGAGGAAGGAGCAAGTATTATCTTCTCTACACATAATATGGAATCGGTCGAAGAATTGTGTGATCATTTTGTGCTTATCAATCGATCAGAAAAAATTCTCGAAGGAGGAGTAAATGAAATTAAGGAGACCTATAAGCAAAATATTTATGAGATTGAGTATGAGGGAGATATTGCAGCATTTGAAAGTAAAGAACATTCCTTTCTGCAAATATTAGATCAGGATAAAGATAGAAAAATAATGCGTTTGCAGAGTCAGGGAAATATATCATCCAACGAATTGCTAAAAGAATTGATGAATTACATTTCCATCGTTTCTTTCAAAGAAAATTTACCAAGTATGAATGATATATTTATTCAAAAAGTACAGGATGTCGAATAGGGCAAATACGCTACAACTTTGATATTAAAAAAGAGCGAAATGAATAAAATATTTTTAATAATAAAACGTGAATATCTGACGAGAGTCAAGAAGAAATCCTTTTTGATAATGTCTTTGGTAGGACCATTGCTAATGGCAGCCGTAGTTATCTTGCCGGCATATTTTGCCAAAATGGAATCCGGACAAAAGGTGATAGGAATCGTCGATGAAACCAATTATTTTAAATATAAATTTAAAGGTGATGAAGCGGTTCAATTTATCATTATGGATAGCGACTTGGCAAAGGCTAAGAAGACACTCGTTAGAGAAGGTTTGTATGCAATGGTGTATATTCCCAAAACCGAGAATGTTTTGCCTTCTTATGCTTATCTTTATTCAACCAAAGAGCCAAATATCAATGTGAAGAGCAGAATCAAATCCATTATGCAGAGGGAAATCTCCGGATGGATATTGCAAGAGAAAAAAGTAGATCCCGAAATTATTGCCTCCTTGCAAACCAAAATCAATTTGGCTTCCATAAAAATCAATGACGAAGGCAAAGAGGAGAAGAGTATGCTCGAGCTAAAAATGGGAATCGGGTATGCTTTGTCAATGATTATCTATATGTTTATT
>CAZLTF010000457.1:0-4444 GCA_964562195.1 uncultured Bacteroidales bacterium
TACAAGCGGTATATGTGCCTGCTGACGACTTGACATACCCTTCTCCCGCTACTACCTACTCACACTTGGACGCAACCTCCCTATTGAACCGTAAAATCGCAGAATTGGGTATTTACCCCGCTGTGGATCCTCTGGATTCTACATCCCGTATTCTGACCCCCGACATTGTCGGCGAAGAACACTACAATACAGCCCAACGAGTAAAAGAAATATTGCAACGTTATAAAGAATTGCAAGATATCATCGCCATTTTGGGTATGGATGAACTTTCCGAAGAAGATAAATTGGTCGTTCATCGTGCGCGTCGAGTGCAGAGATTCCTATCACAGCCTTTTCACGTCGCAGAACAATTTACAGGACTTCAAGGCGTATTGGTAAACATCAACGACACCATCAAAGGTTTCAATATGATCATGGACGGAGAAGTGGATGAATATCCGGAAGCTGCTTTCAACTTGGTCGGCACGATTGAAGAAGCCATAGAAAAAGGTAAAAAAATGTTGGAAAATGCCAAATAAGTTAACTGCAACTATTGCATCTTAAACAATGAATGAATATGAATATTGAAATCGTAAATCCCGACAAAACCGTTTTTGAAGGCGAAGCCAAAGCGGTTCTTTTACCCGGTATGGATGGATTCTTCGAAATCTTGGACAATCATGCCCCTCTTATCTCGGTCTTGAAAAAGGGAAAAATTAAAGTCATTGACAATAAGGGTGCAGAAAATTTTTATGAAGTTAACGGCGGAGTCGTCGAAAATCTTAATAACAAAGTGCTTATTCTGGTTGATTAATTTTTTAGAAAAAATACATTAAAAAAAGCCCGCTTTCTGCGGGCTTTTTTATTCATTGTCTAACTAATTATTTATTCACTAACTTTTCTGAAGCTCAAATGCAATCAGAGCTTGCAAAATGGTATCTTTGACACTTTCTTTCATTGTTTTCACAACAATATCTTTCTTATTCAAAGCAGAAAAATGTTTCTGAACAAACATCTCTGCCGAAAACTCTGCAATCGAATCAATTTTTTTCATAGTCTTAAATATTTTTTAATACGACCAAGTAATAGTACAGCAAAAATCGTACCAAATATTCTTATTGTTCATTCTCAGACTATTACATATTATCCATTGTTTAATTTTGAGATGATCAGTGTCATTTTTGGAATAGAAATAAATGGGGGCTGCTGAAAAACCTTCAAACAGGTAAAAAAGAATGACTTAGGTAGATATATCAATAATTTAATGCAAGAAAAATCAGCGCTTTTCCAAAAAGGTCTTGCATTTAATTATTCTCAACAAAAAATATAATTGGAAAAGGCAATTTGCCCCATCTACCTATCCCTTATTACAATCATAAAAAACCAACTCACAGTCGATTCGCAGGAAAAAGATTAAACATTTCAGAGAAATAAATCAGGGCTACTTATCACAAGCATGAAATATTTCATCATAGAGTCAGTCTAAGTCATTGTATCAAAATCTTTTACACAAAAACCAACCTGCAATTCAAGCAACAAAATTTCAGCTTCACCTTGCAAGAAAAAAAGAATCATTCCAAAAAAAGAAAATACTAATTTTGACGGCTGAAATAGAAAGATATTGAGTATGCAAAAAATTGGACAAGCCGGCAACAACGGCAAAAATATCAAATCGGATTGTTTTGTCACCTTTGAGTTGAACAACAGCCCTCTGAGCATTGAGATCAAAAGCAAAGTATCCGCTTTGTATGGGAAAAGCATTTTAACGCTTTCGGAGAATATAATGAATTTCTTCGGGATCAAAGAAGGGAGATTGAGCATCGAAGATGGTGGGGCACTGGAATTTGTAATGGCAGCGAGAATAGAGGCAGCCATAAAGAGTGTTGTGAACAGCGACAAAGAGTACCTCATAGAAGCATTGAAAGAGAATCAAAATGAGACCTCAAAAGATCAATTTCGTTTTTCGCGTCTCTACCTGCCCGGCAATTCTCCCAAGTTGATGCTCAACGCCGGAATTCATCATCCCAACGGACTTATTTTGGATTTGGAAGACGCCGTTGCACCAAGCAAAAAAACGGAAGCCCGATTTTTGGTACGCAATGCCTTGCGCAACCTTCGTTTTTACGGAGCTGAGCGAATGGTACGTATCAATCAGGGAGAAAGAGGTTTGGAAGACTTGGAATTTTTGGTTCCGCATTTCCCCAATTTGATTCTTATCCCCAAAGTCGAAGGAGCAGATCGAATTTTGGAAGTAAACAATAAGATAGAGTCCATACAAAGAAAGTTTGGAATAAAACACAAAATTTGGCTTATGCCGATCATCGAAAGCGCATTGGGAGTAATCAAAGCATACGAAATAGCAAGTGCCGCAGAAAATGTAGTAGCTATGGCTATCGGTCTGGAAGATTATACCGCCGACATTGGCACGCGTCGTACCAATGAAGCTACCGAATCGTTTTTTGCCCGTTCGATGCTCGTCAATGCCGCCAAAGCTGCTGGTATTCAAGCTATTGACTCCGTGTTTTCGGATGTATCCGACATGGAAGCTCTGAAAGTTAATGTTCAAAAATCCAAAGCTTTAGGCTTTGATGGAATGGGATGTATTCATCCTCGTCAGATACAGGTGATACATGAGAATTTTGCTCCCGACTCCGTCGAAATAGAAAAAGCAAAACGTATCGTATTGGCATTTGACGAAGCCGAAGCCAAAGGTCTGGGAGTTGTCTCTCTGGGCACCAAAATGATCGACCCGCCGGTGGTCAAAAGGGCTTTAACAGTGATCAATCTGGCTGTTTCCTTAGGCAAATTAGACTCCAATTGGAAAGAAAACCCGGAAGAATAAATCAATATTCCGAAACAACTCATAACAATAGAAAGAAAAAAATATGAAAAAATACGATAAATTAGTAAGAAATGCCGTAGGCAGAATGGTACCCACGATCATCAACGGAGAAAAGCAAGTCCCATTTATGGGAGTTGGCAAATATATTCCGGAAGGGAGGAAACATGCACCGCGTATCGCAAGTTGTGCTAATTATGGTGATGGCAACAAACAGGTAGCAAATTTGAAAGAAGCGCTTATCAAAGCCGGGTTGAAAGACGGAATGACCATTTCCACCCACCATCATTTTCGCAACGGAGATGTGATTGCCAATCAGGTTTTTGACATTGCCAAAGAATTGGGCATAAAAAATCTTCGCTGGCTGCCATCCGCTTCTTTTCCTTGCCATGAGCATCTAATCCAATACCTTGAAGATGGAACAATTCACCATATCGAAGGAAGCATGAACGGACCTTTGGGCAAATTTGTTTCCGAGGGAAAGATGAAAGGACTGGGAGTATTGCGTTCTCACGGAGGACGTTATCAAGCGATTCAAGATGGAGAGGTGAAAGTCGATATCGCAGTCATCGCAGCACCTACGGCAGACAATTTCGGAAATGCCAACGGAGTCTATGGAGACACGGCTTGCGGATTATTGGGATTTGCCCTCGCCGACTCCGAATATGCGGATAAAGTGATCGTCGTCACCGACAACCTTATCCCCTTCCCTGCTTACCCTTGGCAAATACATGGAAACAATGTGGATTTTGTCGTAAAAGTAGATCAGGTAGGTATCCCTGAAAAAATTGTATCCGGAACGACCAAAATCACCAAAAGCCCGGACCGCCTGTTAATCGCCGAAATGACTGCCCGTTTTTGTGACGAAGCCGGATTGATATACGACGGTTTTTCTTTTCAAGCAGGAGCCGGCGGCACTGCCCTCTCAATCGGTAATTATTTCGGAGAAATATTGAAAGAAAGAGGTTGGAAAGCCCGTTTCGCCAGAGGCGGTAGCAATAAATATCTGGTACAATTGCTCGAAGAAGGATATATCGACTATATCTTGGACGGACAAACATTTGATTTGGAAGGCATTAGAAGTATCCGTGAGAACCCATCACATGTTACGACAAGCCCATTTACAAGCTACAACTATCACGGAAAAGGCAATTTTGCTTCTTTGGTTGATATCGTCGTATTGGGAGCGACAGAAGTTGATATAAACTTCAACGCAAATGTAGTGACTCACTCCGACGGCTATCTTCTTCACGGCATCGGCGGATGGCAAAATACACTTTTCGGCAAGACAAGTATTCTTCCAATCCCACTCTTCAGAGACCGTATGCCGGTGATTCGCGATGAAGTCACGACTCTGGTCGGACCGGGAGAACTAATTGATGTGGTCGTCACCGAAAGAGGAATCGCCATCAACCCGAAACGAAAAGATTTGCTCGAAAAAATGAAAGATAGTAAACTGCCTATCAAGACAATAGAAGAATTGCAAGCCGAAGCGGAAGCCATCTGTGGAAAACCCGAACCGGTAGAGTTGGATGATGAAATTGTCGCTGTGATCAAATGGGTCGATGGAACAATCATTGATGCTGTTTACAAAGTCAAAAAATAATTCTGTCCCCTATCCAGTCC
>CAZLTF010000458.1:0-4828 GCA_964562195.1 uncultured Bacteroidales bacterium
AGAATATTCTTGGTTAATCAAAATGTTGTACCTTTGCAGTCTGGAAATATTATTATTATTTGCATATATTGTGTTGATATACAGTTTTATATAAACTTTATTATTACTTATGGGAAGGCTTATTAAACATATTTTAGTATCACAACCGGAGCCGGCTGACTTGAAAAAATCTCCATTTCGAAAGATTATTGAGAATTATAAGGTAAATGTTAGCTTCCGGAAATTTATCAAAATAGAAGGAGTTAGTGCCAGTGAATTTCGAAAAGATAAGGTCTATTTGACGGATTATACCGCCGTGATTTTTACCAGTAGGAATGCGATTGATCACTTTTTTAGGATTGCCAAAGAGATGCGGATTGAGATTCCTCAGTCGATGAAATATTTTTGTATTTCCGAATCTACCGCCTTCTATTTGCAGAAATATATTCAGTATAGAAAGCGTAAGACTTTTTTTGGGAATCAGAATTTTGAGGAATTGATAGAGCTGATCGAAAAACATGACGAGGAGAGATTTTTGCTCCCTTGTTCTAATATCCACAAGTTGAAGATTATTGATCTGCTCAATGAGGCAGGTGTTGATTATTCCAAAGCCGTGATTTATGAGACTGTCGGAGACAATCTTTCCGATTTGACTTTGGAAGATTATGATATGATTGTCTTTTACAGCCCGGGTGGAGTCACTTCTTTTTTGAAAAATTTCCCTGATTTTGATCAAAAAGATGTTTTGATTGCTGCCTTTGGTCCGACTACTATTAAGTCTATCGAAAAAGCCAATCTGAAAGTCAATATCAAGGCGCCCACACAGACGGCTTTATCTATGACTGCCGCTATTGAGGAATATCTAAAAGAACTTAAGAAAAAGAAATAATGTTTTGCGATATACTTTTCCAAAGTCGGAGATTCTCAGATCAAAAAAGAAAATAGCAAGCTTATTTAAGGATGGAACTTATTTGACAGCCGGTATTTTTTCTCTTTTGTGGATTCGTTTTGAGGACTTGGAGTCCAATCAGGTGTTGATTTCCATCCCCAAAAAACGTATTAAAACGGCTGTGAATAGAAATTTACTAAAACGTAGAACCAAGGAAGCTTTTCGAAAAAATTCGGGTATATTTAATAATATGAATACGGGCGGAATAGGTATGGCGTTTGTTTATCGAAAAAATACAATTGCTACTTATTCGGAGATCGAAAATGAAATAATTGATTTGTTAAAACGTTTGTCCAAAGAAAATAATCTAAAATAGAGACTATGCTAATACTGTCATTTATCAAAAAAGTTTTTGCAAAATTATTCATTATTTTGATTCGTTTTTATCAGTATGGTATCTCTCCTTATACTCCCGCTTCTTGCAGATATACACCTACTTGTTCCAACTATGGCGTGGAAGCCATCCAAAAATATGGACCCTTCAAAGGGGGACTGCTTGCAATAAAACGTTTCTTATCATGCCATCCGTGGGGTGGTAGCGGATATGATCCGGTACCCTAAATCTTTTATGTATGAAAAAAATATATTTTGTCTTCATAATTTTTTGTGTGTCACAGCTGCTTGTTGCTCAGACTGTTAAAACTTCTAAGCACTTTGAAATTTCAAAAAATCTTGAAATATTTACAGATCTCTACAAGGAGATTCAGACAACATACGTCAATGATATTGACCCCGGAGAATTAATGAAAACCGGTATTGATGCAATGCTCGAGTCCTTGGATCCTTATACTGTTTTTATTCCCGAGTCCGAAATGGAAGATGTCAAGCTACTGACTTCCGGTGAATATGGTGGAATTGGGGCGGTCGTGATATGCGATAGCGTCTCTTGCTACATCGAAGAACCCTATTTTGACAAACCCGCCTACAAAGCAGGACTGCGCGCCGGAGATGAATTGCTTGAAGTCAATGGGGTCAGCACAATTGGAATGAATATCACACAGCTGGGCGAAATGTTGAAGGGACAAGCCGGAACGCAGGTGAATATCAAATATAAAACCTACTCAGGAAAAATCAATGAAGTGAAAATCGTAAGAGATAACATCAAATTGGATGCGATTCCAGATACCGGTATTTTGAAAAATAAATATGCATATATCCGTTTTACTTCTTTTTTTAGAAATTCCGCCCAAGAATTTGAACGGAGTTTTCAACATCTTAAAGCCGAAAATCCGGATATGAAAGCCTTGATCATTGACCTTCGTGAAAATGGGGGAGGACTTCTTCGTGAAGCCGTTGAGATTACCAACCTCTTTGTCCCCAAAGACGAAAAAGTAGTCGAAATTAAAGGTCGTAAAGATAGAAATGATCGAACTTATGTCACTACAAAAGAGCCTCTGGATATTAATATTCCCCTCGTGATTTTGGTGGATAATAATTCGGCTTCCGCTTCTGAAATTTTGGCTGGCGCTTTTCAAGATCTCGACAGAGGCGTGATAATCGGAGAACGAACATTCGGCAAAGGACTGGTGCAGAATGTGTTGCCCCTTTCATACAACTCACAATTGAAAGTGACGGTCTCCAAGTATTATATCCCTAGCGGTAGATGTATTCAGGAAATAGACTATGGTCATAAGGACAAAAATGGTGAATCACACAAAATGAATGACTCTACCAAACAATTGTTTTATTCCAAAAACGGCAGAGCTTTCTTCAATAACGGAGGTATTCAACCGGATATAAAGGTTGAACGAAATGAAGCCTCGGATTTGGTGATGGCTCTGAAGAGAAATCGTCTTTTCTTTAAATTTGCTTTGAAATATCACAGCCAACATGACTCTATTGACGGTGCCGATGTGTTTGAGCTTGAAGAAAATGTATTTGAGGATTTTTTGGCTTTTCTCAAAGAAAAAGATTTTCAATACAAAACCAAAGAAGAGAAAGATGTTGACCGCTTGGAAAAAGATTTGAAAATGCAAGGAGATACGACCTTGGCAAAGAGCATTGAGCATTTGCGAAAGCAGCTTGAAAAAAGAAAACAACAAAAATTTCTCGATGAGAAAAAAGATATCTTATTGCTCCTTCGCACCGAGATTATCACGCAATATTATTTTCAGCGTGGCAAAGCTGTTTCTCAACTCAAAGACGATGAGTTTATAGAAAAAGCTTTTGAGATTCTTGCCGATATGAAAGCTTATCAAGCTATTTTGCAACCCGGTAAAAATTAATTTATGATAGCATCTCGAAACCTCATACACAAAAATATTTATTTCGCTGCATTAATACTGATTTTTGTGAGTATGCCTCTTTCGCGTTTTGGGATGAGTTTCGGACAGATTATATTGATTGGCAATTGGTTGGCAGAAGGAAATCTGAAAAAAAAGTGGAATATTTTTTGGCACAACAAAGCGGCAGTGGTGATTAGTTCTTTGTGGTTGATGCATCTGATCGCTCTACTTTATTCCAGTGAAATCCACTACGCTCTTGAAGATCTCAAAAAGAAACTTCCGGTACTTTTGCTCCCTCTCATTTTGGTAAGTATCCCCGCTTTGAAATTCAATAAGGTGAAAATCATCTTTTATTTCTATTTTGCTGCCGTGCTTGCCGGTGTATTGATAGGTTATTATATCTTGTTTTTCAAAGAGATATTAGATGTGAGGGAGCTAAGCCCGTTTATTTCGCACATCCGGTTTAGTATGCATATTGTGATGGTGATTTTTATCGGTATCTATTTCATATACTACGAAAGAAGAAGCGTGCTAAAATTATTATTTCTATTTTCGATCATACTATTATTACTCTATCTTGTTGCAATAGAGTCTGTTACAGGATTTGTGATTATATTTGTCATTTCTGTTGTTATTTTATCATTTCTTGTAAATAATCTCTCAAAAAGAGGCAAAATAAATGCAATCTTTGCAATTGTTTTGATTGTCCTCTCCACCTTTTCTTATCTCGGATATGTATATCATTCCTATTTTGATGCGATTGATAGTCGTGATTTGAAAGCACGGACAGCGAAGGGAAATCTATACTATATTGCGGAAGATGATTTAGTCGAAAATGCTTTTCATGTATATTGGTACATCTGTGAAAAAGAGCTGAAAGAGGCTTGGAATGAACGGAGTAATATTGCTTTTGAAGGGCAAGATGCACGCAAGCAAGAGCTTAAATATACGCTTATTCGATACCTCAACTCTCTGGGATTGAGAAAAGATGCGGAAGCTATAAACAGTCTCTCGGATGAAGATATTCACAATATTGAAAAAGGAATCGCCAATGTGGTATATACACGTCATTTTGATCCGCGGGCACGTATTTATAAATTGTTTTGGGAGTATTCTTTGTATAAAAAAAAGTCCGATCCTTCCGGACATTCGTTTATTCAGCGTATAGCTTTTTGGCAACACGGTTGGAATATCGTGAAAAAAAATCCTTGGATTGGCGTTGGTACGGGAGATGTCGCACAAGCATACCAAGATGAATATGAATCCGGCAATACCATCTTGCAAAAAGAATATCGCTATCGCTCTCACAATCAGTATCTTGCAATACTAATAGGATTTGGGTTTATTGGTTTACTCTGGTTTCTGTTTGTACTTATCTTTCCGGTTTATTATCAACAAAAACAGAAATCTTATTTTTATATGGTATTTTTTCTGATTATGGTCATTTCGATGATCACCGAAGATACACTCGAGACGCAAGCAGGAGCTACTTTTTATGCATTTATCAATGCCTTTCTGCTTTTTTTGAACAAAGATTAGGGCTTGCCGAAAGACTCTCAAACACGTGAAAGAAGATGAATTATATGAAAATATCAGTAATAAAATGCAAGAAAAATCAAAGCTTTTCCCAAATAATCTTACATTTATTTTATTCTCAAAGAAGGTGATTTTTTCG
>CAZLTF010000459.1:0-2078 GCA_964562195.1 uncultured Bacteroidales bacterium
CCCGTTTTATCTGATGATCAGGTAAAGGAAGCGGTAAAGAAGTACACAGACTTCTTAGTAGAAAAAGGAGCAGAGATGCTCAATCAAGAAGATTGGGGAATGCGCAAATTGGCATATCCTATTCAGAAGAAAAAAACAGGATTTTATCACTTGCTGGAATTTAAGGTGGATAGTTCGGTGATTGCCGAATATGAAGTTCAATTTAAGCGAGATGAAAGAATTATGCGTTTTTTGACCGTCAGATTGGATAAAGATGCGATCGCTTACAGCGAAAGACGACGTAAAAAATTGGCTGCCAAAGCCGAAGAAAAATCTACCAAAGCATAGTTATAACCCAAAAAAAAGAAAATTATGGCACAAGATGCAGGAATTAGATATCTAACCCCGATAACGGTTGATACAAAAAAGAAAAAATACTGTCGTTTCAAAAAACACGGTATCAAATATATTGATTACAAAGATCCGGATTTCTTATTGAGATTTGTAAATGAGCAAGGCAAAATTTTGCCTCGACGCCTTACCGGTACTTCTACTAAATACCAAAAAAAGGTAGCCCAAGCGGTAAAAAGATCAAGACATTTAGCATTAATGCCTTACGTGGCAGATTTATTAAAATAGGAGGTTCATTATGGAAATTATTTTAAAACAAGATATGAAAGGATTGGGATATGAAAACGATATCGTAACCGTAAAAAATGGTTATGCTCGTAATTATTTGATCCCCAAAGGTTATGCAATTGTTGCAGACGCCCAAAGCAAAAAGATTTTAGCCGAAGTGTTGAAACAAAAATCACACAAAGAAGCTAAAAATGTCGAAGCTGCAGAAGCACAAGCTAAAGCATTGGAAGGAATTACCGTGAAAATCGCTGCAAAAGCATCCGAATCCGGTAAAATTTATGGTTCTGTTAATGATATTCAGATTGCTCAAGCCATTCAAGATCAATACAAATATGAAGTTGATAGAAAGAAAATCAGTATTGACAATTCTATCAAGGAAATCGGTACCTACACCGCAGTTATCAATCTGTACAAAGGTATCAAAGCAACGATAAATTTTGAAGTTTTTGCTGAGTAATATCCGGTTCTCAAGACCTATGGCGTAGAAGCATTTCGTTTTGAGAATCTGTTTTCGACAAAAGAAAAGACTATCTTCACAGGATAGTCTTTTTTTTATCCGGACATCATTTTTTTACCTACTTTTGTATTGTTTATTAATAGGTAGTATATATGAAATATAAATATCAATGTAGTGATTGTGGAGCAGAGTACGATAGCACAGAGGTTCGCTACCTCTGTCCACAATGCAGTGCAAGCAATTCTCCGGACAAGCCTCCCAAAGGTGTTTTGAAATGCATATTCGATTATTCGGGGATTGCTGCAGGAGGGCTTGACCATCTTATTGAGAATCATTTTTTTGATCTTTATCCCATTGACGATTCTCAGAATCTACCTCAACTACGTACAGGACATACTCCGCTCTACGAATATCCTTATATTGTCAATGACAAATCACCGGTTCGATTGTTTATCAAAGATGATTCACAGAATCCGACATTCTCATTCAAAGACCGCGCCAGCGCCATGGTTTCGGCATATGCCAAAGAGAATGCGATAGATACCATAGTGGCGGCTTCCACCGGAAATGCCGGCTCGTCGATTGCCGGAATTGCCGCCGCACAAGGACAAAAAGCAATTGTGATGGTGCCCGGAAGTGCACCTATCGCCAAATTGGTACAAATTGCCCTATACGGCGCCACAATCATTCCGGTTGAAGGCAATTATGATGATGCTTTTGAGCTTTCACTTCAAGCGACCGCACGCTTTGGATGGTACAACCGCAATACCGCTTTCAATCCATTGACGATCGAGGGAAAAAAGACAGTAGTTTTTGAACTAATTCAACAAATGGGCTTTGAAATACCCGATTATATATTCGTTCCCGTTGGAGATGGAGCTATTATATCCGGGATTTACAAAGGGTTTGAAGAGCTATTGGTATTGGGTCTGATTGAGAAAATTCCCAAAATCATTGCGGTACAATCCGAAGGAAGCGCCAATATTGTCAATAATCGTTTCAA
>CAZLTF010000460.1:0-2163 GCA_964562195.1 uncultured Bacteroidales bacterium
CGGCATAAAACCAATAATCAGCCACGGATGAACATCAAGTCCAATATTTTTACTGTAATTTGTTATTAATTTTAATACATCGTAATCATAATTATACCAGTCAATATTTTCGGTATAATTACTTTCGTGAAAACTCATACCGCTTTTGTATGTATATGGATATATTACGTTTAGATTGGCTTGTTTCACATCAAGAATTTTATTTTTTAACTCAAGGCTGTCTTCGGGATTAAAATCAGAGAACCAAATTCCTCGATGTTCTTGTGAAATTAATTGTGTGCTAAATAAAATCGAAATAAAAAATAAGAATATTTCTTTTGATAATGTTGACATAATCTGTATTTTTTTATTAGTTGTAATGTCTCTTGCTTATCCACACCATCCGGAATTGCTTAGCTCGCTCAATGAACATTCAATGGGCCTAACTTACCAAGCATACCATTTCACCAATAAGCACTCATTCCCATCTAAACAAGCCAATACCATTAATTATTTGGCAAATATAGGGATATTTCGGATATGACGGATTAATAATTGAAAAACGGAGTGTCGTTTCTGTTTTGTTTTGATATTTGCCTAAACGGTTTAATGTCAGATAGATAGAAATATATAGGGGCTGCCGGAAATCACAGAAGTGCCTTTTTAGTTGAATTTGCTTGGTTTTTGACCGGACTCATTTTATATTTTAGCAAATTAGTAGTTTTCTCCGCCAATATATGCCAACCGGAAACATCTATTCGATTTCCTCATAATCTGAGAAGTCATCTTCATTTTCAAACTTATGATTTGTCTCACTGATATAATCCGTTTCATTGACACGAATGCCATCGCGACTGCCGGATGATGTTTGAGTAGTGTCCATATTCTTCATTTTTTTGCGAATATAGCTCTGCAAGATAACAGGCAGCAAATACCTCATAAACAGTCTTATAAGATAAGAAATCAATATTAAAAAGAGAATAAATCTAATAAAACCCATAGATGCAATTTTTCTGTTGCGAAAGTATAAAATATTTGAAATATATTGCATAAAAATTCATGAATCTTTTTCCGCAAGTATATTTATTGCAAAAGCTAAAATACAAATTATTGAACAGAGACGGACGATGTGTCAATATTGATGAAATATTTATTTGAATTAAAAAGTAGAAGAGTTCACTATTTCTGTATTTTTGCACTTTAAAAATATATGTATGAAATATTTAATAAAAAGTTATTTTGTTTTACTCATATTGTTGAGTGTAAGCAAGTTGTCGGAGGCACAGACAAAACAATATGAAGTAGCCTGTCTTGGTTTTTACAATCTTGAGAATCTGTTTGACACGATTAATGATCCCGATATTTCACTCAATTTTGAGTTTAGCCCCGAAAGTGATAAGCATTACAACACCTATAAGTATTTCAAGCATCTGGACAATCTGGCGGATGTGATTTCCAGAATCGGTACGGAATTGACTCCTGCGGGAGTGACCATTCTCGGGGTGGCGGAAGTAGAAAATAGGTCCGTACTGGAAGATTTGGTAAAAAGAGAGGCTATCAAAGACAGAGATTATCAGATTGTTCATTATGATTCTCCCGATTTTAGGGGGATCGATGTAGCCTTGCTGTATCAAGGGAATGCATTTGAGGTGACCAATTCCAAAGTGTATTTATACAACAATCCATTGGATACTTCTTACACTTCGAGAGATCAACTGTTGGTAAGTGGAATTTTGGATGGAGAGGAGATACATATTATTGTGAATCATTGGCCTTCACGAAGGGGAGGACAGAAGGCGAGTGAACCAAAACGTATTGCTGCTGCTGAAGTGACAAGACATATAGTGGACTCACTTCTCCAAAAAGACGAAAATGCCAAAATCGTGATAATGGGAGATCTGAATGACGATCCGGTTGACAAAAGTGTTTATAACACACTGCGAGCCAAAGGAAAAATCAAAAAAATGAAAGAAGGAGATTTGTTTAATCCGATGTACAATTTGTATAAAAAAGGGATTGGATCTTTGGCTTATCGCGACAATTGGAATTTGTTTGACAACATTATTATTACACAAGCATTGTTGCGCGAAGATATGGGCTTTCATTTTTTCAAAGCCAAAGTTTTTAACAAACGTTTTATGAAGAATCAGAGTGGAAGATACAAGGGTTACCCCAAAAGAGCTT
>CAZLTF010000461.1:0-3404 GCA_964562195.1 uncultured Bacteroidales bacterium
GATTTCTTTGGCTACGGATACACCGTCTTTGGTAATTGCGGGAGCGCCAAAAGATTTTTGCAATACTACATTGCGCCCTTTGGGTCCTAAGGTTACTTTTACTGCATTTGCCAATTGATCCACGCCATTTTTTAATGCTTCGCGTGCTTTCGTATCAAAAATGATTTCTTTTGCCATTTTCTTTATTTTTTATGTTATTATTATTTGAATTTTATTTAGACAATTGCCAAAACATCCGATTCGTTCATAATCAGGTATGTTTCGCCTTCCAATTCTACTTCCGTACCGGCATATTTTCCATAGAGAACCGTGTCATTGATTTTGATTTGGCTTTCGAGTTTGTCTCCCGTTGCTATGACGGTGCCTCGTTGTGGTTTTTCTTTTGCGGTATCGGGAATGATAATTCCGCTTGCTGTTTTTTGTTCCGCTTCCATCGACCGGATGACAAGACGGTCTCCTAAGGGTTGGATATTTACTTTTTTCATATTTTTCTTATTTTATAATTTCACTACGGTGATGCCCATATCATATATCATACCAAAAGGGCATTTATTGAAAAAATCCAACTCGGTGGATGTATCAGTCTGATTGTTAGTGTGGTATAGATTGCAGGAGGGTATATAAAAAAATGTCAGATTGACACTTCAATCTGACATTTTTTATGTGTTTGAACAAACTCTGTGCTAAAATTAATTGGCGGGAGCTTCATCAGGTGTTTCAGCGGGAGTTTCGCTTGCTTGCTCCGCTGGAATTGTATTTTCGGGAATTGCATCCGGTATTTCCTGTACCTTTTCCATCATCTCTTGATCTACATCTACGCCTTCTGTTCCCTTGTTTGGGATAAATGCCACAGAAAGAATACTCAAAAAGAGTAAGGCTACTGCAAAAGACCATGTGGATTTCTCTAAGAAGTCCGTCGTCTTACGTACTCCCATAAATTGATTATTGGACGAAAAAGTAGAGGCTAATCCTCCTCCTTTTGGGTTTTGTACCAGTACTACCAGACTCAATAACAACGCAACGATTAAAATTACAACAACGATTAAAATAAACATAATTTATTAATTTATTAATTTTCAACTAATTAACTTTACCTTCTATCTTTTTTATAAGGGCTGCAAAGTAACTACTATTTTTTGGATATAACAAAATTAATTTTCGATAAATTTTTATTGCTTTTTCATAATATCCTTGTTCGTAATATAGATTGGCTAATGTTTCACTAATAATATCATCATTTTCCTCCAAACTTTTTTGTGCCATTTTGATAGGATCGAAGAATGAACTTTCCTTTTTGGGTTGAGGGCTATGCTCCAAAAATTGCTCTATCAGGCGGTCGTCTTCGGTGACATCTTCTTTGATGGGAGGGAGGTCTTCCAGTTCTTCGACCGAAAAACCGGTTCGCTCTGTTTCGGTATTTACTAATAATTCTTCTATTTGTTGGGCTTGTTCGACGAGGTGCAATTCTTGTTTGTCATCTTTCAGCTTGGCATTTTCCTCCAACAATCGTTCTACTTTTGCTTGCAAATCTTCCAAGATCATATAGACATCTTTCTTTTCCTCCTTTTTTGCTCTTTTTTTCTCCGGCAGGTGAGCCGTTAGTGAGCGATTGAGAATTTGTTTTAGATGCCTGCGGTCGCCGGCATAAATGGAAGTAGTCTTGAGTGTCTCATAATAATGAATATCTTTGTTTTGTTTGAGATGCAGGAGATATATGATGCGTGCTGTCTGAAAATAAGGAAATTTCCGGATAATTTCTTTTAGCTCAAAACGTTCGCTATCAGATAAGTGCGATGGTGATTGAAGGATTTTATAAAAAGTGCTAATGTCCATTATTTACCAATTGATTACGGCTTTGTTGAAGATATCTTGAATCAACAATTCAATAATTTCATCCAATAATTTATCTTTGACGGCATCCAATTCCTGACTACTCGGATAATCTATATACCGCTCAAAAGTTGTTTGATAATTCTTCTTTTCGTCTTTTGTGTTGGTATATTCAACTTTGATAGTAACACTGAGACGATTCATTGCTGCTTGGTCATTGTTTTGGATTGCCTGAGGTGTGGTTTTGTAGTCAATGACTTCTCCTTGAAGATAAAGGTCTGCCTCTTGCTCGCTAAGATTCAGATTGGTCTCGGAAGTAAATTTATCTTTGATGGCTTCGGTAAGTTTCGGGCTTAACGTGGGTTCGATCAGTGCGGCATTATTTGCGAAATATTGAATATTGATAGTTTTGATGTCGGCAGATATGGAAGCGCCTGTAAATGAATATTTTATGCTAATACAGGAGCTGCTAAAAATAGAAATAATCAGACTAAAAATGAGTATCTTTTTCATATGATCGATGTCTTATTATTTCAATTCATATTCGTTGATCTTGCGATACAATGTCCGTTCGGAAATTCCCAGTTCCTTGGCGGCATATTTTCTTTTTCCACCGAATTTGTCGAGTGCTTTTTGAATCATCTCTTTTTCTTTTTCTTGCAAAGACAGGGATTCTTCGATTTCATCCAATACTTTATATTCAAAGTCTTGACCTATGTTGGTATTAATCTCACGTTCAAATTCCTGTGGTGAATTTCCGGTGTTTTCGACTTGGGGAGTTTTGTCAAATTTGGACTCAAAGTTTTGAAAATCATCACGTAGTGATTGAAAATCTTTCCGGTCTCTTGTCAATGAGCTAACTACTTTTTTCAGGTTCATCAATTCGCGTTTTAGCTCAAACATTACCGTATAAAGGATTTCTCTTTCGGAAAGTTCTTTGTTGGTAGCAGCATCGGAATAGGGTACCGGTAAGTTTTGTGTGAAATTATCGGTTAAATATTTAGATAATATTTGTTTATTGACCATCCTTTCTTGTTCGATGATGGAAAGTTGTTCGGTGACATTTTTGAGTTGGCGAATGTTTCCGTACCAAGGATAGTTCATAATGGCTTGTTGAGCATCTTCGCTAAGGCGAATGGTAGGCATCCGGTATTTTTCGGCAAAATCGGCGGCAAACTTTCTGAATAGCAATAGGATGTCATCTTTTCTGTCGCGTAATGGCGGAATAAAAATGGGTACGGAACTAAGTCTGTAAAACAGATCTTGACGAAATTTTCCTTCTTCTATGGCTTTGCCGAGATTAATATTGGTCGCTGCGACCACACGGACATTGGTTTTTATCACTTTGGATGATCCGACGCGGATAAATTCACCTGTTTCCAACACCCGAAGCAAACGTACTTGAGTGGATAAAGGAAGCTCTGCTACTTCGTCCAAAAAGAGTGTGCCGCCGTCCGCTACTTCAAAATATCCTTTGCGTGAATCGGTAGCACCGGTAAAACTTCCTTTTTCGTGTCCAAATAGCTCCGAATCAATCGTGCCTTCTGGTATTGCTCCGCAATTCACGGCTATGT
>CAZLTF010000462.1:0-1662 GCA_964562195.1 uncultured Bacteroidales bacterium
TCTTCCATATCCAAAGCTTCTTGTGCATCATGTATATCCACGATAATAGCACCTCTATCCATTATTCCGATTCCAAATCTCACCGTACCTGAGATTTTAAAAGTCCTGAACATCATACTTCCGTCCATAGTGGAACCAAAAATTGTAACTTTATCACCAAGTTTAAGTTTAAACTGCTCAAAGAAATCATCGCTTACCAAAGCCTCACCTGAAACAGTTGGAATATTACCCTTTACAAGTGCTTTCTTTAAATTCATCCTTTCAATTTCCTTAGAATCTTTAGAAAGCAAATCAATAGCTTTTCCAATTCCCGGACCTTGTGCCCTTGTCTCTCCCGTGAAATCCGGTACATCCAAAAGGCATCCGAATTGTATTCTGGGAACAAATTCAATATCCGGAAAATCTTTTTTCAATTTTGAAGTCAAATTATCTACATCCATCAATGCCAAATCATTAGGCATCTGACTTTCATTTTCCGCATATGCTCTTGTCATGATTTTTACATGACCCGTAGTGAAATTTGCATTCAGGTCTATTATATCGCCAAAAATACCATTCATCCATCCACTCAAAAGTACTGTTAAAAATACACCCAGTGATACTACTAAAATAGGTAATACACTTCGATTTTTATCTCTTATAATCCCTTTTAATAAAAATTTTATCATTGTAATTTACCTTTTAATGCTTGAACAGGATCCAATTTCGATATTTTCTTCGCCGGTATATAACTAACAATCGTGGCTGCCAAAACCACAAAAATAACGGTTGAAATAATCAACTTCAAACTAAAATACGGATAAATAGTCTCTGCAATTGTAATACCCATATCCGGAGTCTCAAAAGTAATACCCACATTATGTAGATAAATAAATAATGGTATTCCGTAAACAGCCCCTATCAATACCGCCAAAACACTGTAAACCGCACCTTCAACAGTGAAAATACCAACTACTTGCCACCTGGTCAATCCAAGAGCAATATATGTCCCAATCTCCTTTTGTCTCCTGAAAATAGATAATACCTGAGTATCAAAAATAGCTAACAATGCAATTAATAACAATATTCCCTGCAATACGATTCCTCCACCTTTTTTGTTTTTTATCAACTTATCAAAATCTTCTAATAACACATCATTACTATTAAACTCCCAACCTGATAAAGAGTTTAGTTTTACATTTCTATTTATTACCAATATAGAAGCTTCATTCTCTAATCCTGTCATTTTTTGCAATAAATCAATATCAATATACATCTGCCCGTTATCAACGCCGGGAACATCACAATTAAATACTTCAGCAATTTCGAATTCCCTGACATCTAATGATCCGTTCTTATCCTTCCACCTCAGTAAAACCCTGTCACCCTTGTTTAATTTAGTCATTTTAGCCATCCTTTTTCCTATAATAGCTTTGTACTCATTCTTTCCTTTTTTCAACAAATGAGTTGGCAATTTCAAAATATTTTGATTAACATCCATACCTTTCAAAATTATAGTTTGCATTCTTCCCTGTGGATATATCGCTGATTGTGCCAATAATACCGGCGTTAATTTTTCCTCATCAATCATTTTTCTAATATCATCAGTCAATGGTTTATGACTATCTTCAATGGTAAAAGGATTGTAATTATCATAGCCGGGAACCCGGAATTGTCCATTGC
>CAZLTF010000463.1:0-3155 GCA_964562195.1 uncultured Bacteroidales bacterium
CTCCCAAGCTCATAGCAAAAGGCAAATATGATATTTGTCTGGAATACCACATAAAAAAATGCAAAGCACCCTGCATCGGCAAACAAAGTGAAACGGAATATTTGGAAGAAATAGCCGCTGTCCGGAAAATCTTGAAAGGAAATGTCCATAGTGTAATCAAAGAATTGGAAACAATGATGCATACTTTCGCTGAAAATCTGGCTTTCGAAAATGCCCAACTTGTAAAAGAAAAAATCGAACTTCTAAAAAAATATCACAGCCATTCGATGATCGTAAGCCCAAAACTCGGAGATATGGATGTATGCAGCATTGTCAGCAATGAAAAAAGTGCATTTATAAACTACCTTCGCATTATCAAAGGAGCTATCATACAGACACATACGATAGAATTGAGAAAAAAACTCAACGAACCGGAGGCTGAATTATTGAATTTCGGACTCATTGAGCTGCGTCATCGATTTCATAGTATCACACGCGAAGTAATACTTCCTTTTGAAATTGATACAGCCCTCGAAATCAAACAAAGCATTCCGAAAATCGGGGATAAAAAGAAACTTCTTGACCTTTCATTGAGAAACGCAAAACTATTTATGCTCGAACAAGCCAAGAGAAAAGAACTCACCGACCCCGAACGTCACCAAAAACGCATCCTTCACAACCTGCAAAAAGATCTTCGTCTCAAAAGCTATCCCAACCGGATAGAATGTTTTGACAACTCCAACATCCAGGGCTATCATCCTGTCGCAGCAATGGTTTGCTTTATCAATGCTCGTCCCGCAAAAAAAGAATACAGACATTATCACATCAAAACCGTAGAAGGTCCCAATGATTTTGCCTCTATGGAAGAAGTTGTCTTCCGAAGATATAAAAGACTCATCGAGGAAGAAAAAGAATTGCCACAACTCATCGTCATTGACGGCGGAAAAGGACAACTAAGCGCCGCTTTGAAAAGTCTGAAAAAATTGAATCTCGACAAGAAAATTGCCATTTTAGGCATTGCCAAACGCTTGGAAGAACTGTATTTCCCGGGTGACCCAATTCCACTCTACCTCGACAAAAAATCCGAAAGCCTCCGCCTTATCCAACAGTTGAGAGATGAAGCACATCGCTTCGGAATAACACAGCATCGCAAACGCCGTTCAAAAGAAACCATCAAAAGCGAATTGTAAGATATTCAAGGAATTGGCAAAAAAACAATTCACGCATTACTTTCCAAATATAAATCCGTAAAACGCATCCAATCATTATCCAAAGAAGAACTCGAAAAGACAATCGGAAAAAGAAAAGCCGAAATTATCACTTCCTATTTCACTGATTCATAAGACATTCATCCGTATTGACGAAAATTTCAAATAAAAAATTTATTCTCCATAAATAAAAACTACCTTTGCCAAAATTTTGGATGAAAGGAAAAACAAAGCTTTCCGATATAGAATAAACAGTAAAAGAATGAAATTTGTAGCCATTGATTTCGAGACCGCCAACGCAAAAGCATATTCCGCCTGTTCGGTTGGGATTGTTACGATAGAGGATGGCAAAATTATTGATGAGTACTATACGCTTATCCGTCCTCCCCGCAACGAATATCATTGGGGAAATAGCAAAGTACACGGGATCACTTCCAAAACTACGGACAATGCACCTAAATTTAACAAAATCCTACCCGAAATACTTAAACGTCTCGAAGGCAATGTCATCGTCGCCCACAATGAAGCATTTGACCGTCGCGTACTGAGAGAGTCCGCAAAGCATTATCATCTTGATGTGAACACGATTGACCTTGATATCCCTTGGCAATGCACCGTCAAAATATGCAGAAGTCAAGGGCATGTGAAAGCTAATCTCCACGCTTGCAGCGAATTTTACAACATCTCTCTCGACCATCATCACGCTCTTTCGGATGCCAAAGCTTGCGCCTTGATATATCTCTACACACGGACATAAACCACTTATTTTCAACAAAATAAGAAAACGATTATTTCTCTCCGCTCCAATGTTTACGGATCAAATCCAAATAATAAGCGGGCGCTTGTACGGGACGGCGTGTCTTGGCACTTACAAAAACGAGAAAGATATCTGCCATATTGATTAGCTCCCCTTTTTCATTATAGACTTCGTGTCGAAATTCCACTTTAATAGAATGAACTTTTTGATAATAAGTTCGCACCGTCAGCAGCTCATCATAAAGAGCGGGTTTGAGATATTCGATGGACATTTTGCGAATCGGCAATAAATAGCCGTCATCTTCCAATTGTTTATAACTAAATCCCATTTCACGAAGAAACTCCGTTCGTGCCACCTCAAAATATGTAGGATAATTGCCATAGTATGAATAGCCCATACGATCCGTATCGGCATAACGGACGCGAATCTGAACTTCATGGCAAAGTTTATCATTTTCAAAACACAACATATCACTCTGATTTAAAGATGAATAACTTCGTCGTAAGCCGCAGCCGCAGCTTCCATTACAGCTTCGGACATACTCGGATGCGGATGAATAGAACGGATAATATCATGGGCTTTCATTCCGGATTTTTTTGCTACTACCAGCTCAGCAATGATTTCCGAGACATTATCTCCCAAGAGATGTGCTCCGAGTAACAAATCGGTCTTTGCATCAAAAATCAGTTTAACAAACCCATCATTATTGCCCGCTGCCGTAGCCTTTCCCGAAGCTCTAAAAGGGAAATTCCCGATCTTCAATTCATAGTCCTTTTCACGGGCTTCTTTTTCGGTCAGCCCCACGGAAGCCAATTCAGGGCTTGTATATACCGCCGCCGGAATAGCCGTATAATCCACATCCGGCACCTCCTTTCCGGCCATTTTTTCGACGCAAGCAATGGCTTCGGCAGAAGCTACATGTGCCAATGCCGGAGTATCAATGACATCGCCGATGGCATAAATACCGTTTACATTTGTCTGATATGAATTATCGACCGCAATTTTTCCTTTTTCTATCTTGACACCCAATTTTTCCAATCCGATATTCGAGATATTTGCTTGTACGCCTACCGCCGAAAGAACGATTTCCGCTTCGATAAGCTGCTCTCCTCTTTTGGTTTCCATCCTCACCTGACACAATTCTCCTGCAATATCCACAGCCTTTACGGCAGCGCCGGTGATAACTTTCATTTTGTTTTTCTTAAAACTTC
>CAZLTF010000464.1:0-1582 GCA_964562195.1 uncultured Bacteroidales bacterium
CCAAAAGAGCTTTTGTTGGAAGTAGCTTCTTGGGCGGATATAGCGATCATTTTCCTACTTACATTTATTTAATTAAGGAGATATAATTGAAAAAAATCCTACAATAAAAAGGATGCCTTTTTGAAGAGGCATCCTTTTTTATTATTATAAGATAAAATTCTCAAATTCAGAGAAATGCGTTTACTTTGCTTGACAAAAGTTCAAAGATGGACTCCATTTTTCCAATCCCATTGATTTCGATCATTTTATTTTGTTCACGATAATAGTCAAGCAGCGGCATTGTCTTTTCGCGATAGACATTGAGACGATTTGTGATCACCTCTATGGTGTCATCTTTTCTTCCTTCCAACTCTGCTCTTAACGAAAGACGCCGGATGATTTCTTCGTCGGTTACTTTCAGCCTGAGTACAGTAGAAAGAGATAAACCAAGTTCTACCATAAGCTTGTCAAAATCTTCTGCTTGTCTGACTGTTCTGGGAAAACCATCGAAAATATATCCGTTTTTGTCAGCATTTTGCTTTATTGCCTTGCGGATAATGGCAATCAGGAGTTCATCCGGAACCAATTCTCCTCGATCTACGATGTCTTTTACTTTTTTTCCGAGTTCTGTTCCTTCGCTCATTTCTTTTCGAAATATGTCTCCTGTGGAAATGTGCGACAGATTATATTTCTCACACAGCATCTTCGACTGTGTTCCTTTGCCCGATCCAGGAGGGCCAAACATTATTAAAATAATCATACTATTGACTTCTTATGCAAGTTTTAAAATGAGCGGTAAAATTAGAAAATAAATTAATAAGCAAGCTTTTTCTTTTAATAAATAGTTAATTTTGCAAAATATTTTTAGAAACATATCCGAAGAACTCATCCGGAGTCTGAATGACGAATCGAAGATGTCTGAAAATGAATAAGTTATATACAATAACTTGATGATATGGATTTGCCTCTATTAGTCGTTGAAGGCAATATTGGAATGAAAAATGAATAAGATATTTAGCTTTTGAATAGTTTGTTGATAGAAATTACGGTATCGCCCATAAATAAATATGTGTTCATTAAAGAAATTATTGTTCTTTTTTCGCTCATTTATTTGTTTTTTTTCCCATTCATCATACGTCAGATAGTTCAAGCCAAAGCAACAGAATATTCATTGGGAAAATCATTATCTCAATTTGTACGTTTTGGTGAAAATAAGAGATCGGATATCGTCTCTTTTTTACTTCATTTTGGGCTTTTTGTTTTTGTATGGATTTTGTATTCGTTTTCGTTACTTTATTATCGGGACTTTCTATACTTTTTACCCGCATCGGGTAATATTTACTCGCATTGGTTGTTTTTGTGGTCGGTCGTTGTCATGTTTGTTGCTATCAAATCCTTGATAATCATCATCTTAGGAGGTATTTTTATGATGCGACCTGAGGCATATAAGTATATATTGATTGATCTGAAAGGCTGGGCGCTTTTCTCGATATTTATTTTTCCGTTAGTCGCTTTACAATTAAATGAGTCGATGAGGATTCCTGTCTATGTGGAGGGGATATTGATAAGCCTTCCCATGCTTGTAATATTAGGAAAAAAGCTA
>CAZLTF010000465.1:0-1542 GCA_964562195.1 uncultured Bacteroidales bacterium
ATTATTGTTTGTGGTAAGCCTACTGTCAAAAGGTGAGATGAGTAAATCTTTCAGCCCGTCATTATTTACATCTACAAGGGCTGCCGCCGGAAAAGAAAACAAATTCACAGGATTGTCAGGATTTGGAAATTGATCGGTATAGTCACCTATCTTTGCATCTTCCACTTCTCCGGTATTATGAAGAAATAAGAGGCTCGGATAATCAATATCTCCAAGAACAATATTGGGTAGTCCACTCTCCTCATCTTGCATTACGAGGAATGTAGAACCGGTGTGTTTTGGATTTTTGTTTACTTTTGAAGATTTATAACTACACGTATCGAGGTATATCAAATTGGACAATTCGCTTTCGGCGAAATGCCCCCAACAATGCGAAACTTTTTCAAAAATGAGAGAATCACTATGACCATATACTTCTTGGGACATATTTTGATGCATATCCACCCAGGCTCCGAGTACGGAAAAAGTAAGTATATCCAAGTCTCCGTCATTGTCAAGGTCATATATCGCAGGATAATCAAAATTGGTAGTCAGAATATTGATATAGACGCCATTTTGCTCAGACATTAACCAAGGATCAACGACTTGCTGAAATGACAAGTGATCCGTCGAGGTATTTTTATATACTTTGATTCCAGCAGGAGAAGCGAATGTAAACAAGTCATTTTTTCCATCTTGATCGTAATCTACGGTTTTTATCCAAGAATCAAGCGGAGGGAAAAACAAGGCAAATTGTGGAGCATATTGATAGTCTATTTCGTTGGGAGTACCGGCATTGAGATACGGAAGAATTTTATTCCCTTGCCGGTCAAAAACGAGTAGATCTTTTGTCCCGTCCAGATCCAAATCAATTTCACAAAATTGTGGAGCATTTAAGCCTCCGGCGAAAGGATTATTCGCTTCGCTACCCGCGTTTGTTTGTACCTCAATTTGAGCAGTAAGCGAAAAAAAATTGACGAACAAAGAGACGATGAACAAGCTATATTTCATATCATTAATATTAGAATGAAAAACAAAAGAAAAAATTTTCCAATAGGATAAATGGGACACCAGACAGTATATAAGCCCCATTTCAAGCACTTAATAATTCACATATCTCTTCACTTCTTCTTCGTCAATAAGCGTGCCACTCAATATCACCAGTCTTTCGATGACATTTCTCAATTCGCGGATATTCCCTGTCCAATGGAGGTCTGACAAGAACTGAACTGCGGCATCTGTAATGCGAATCTTGGGTTTTCCGACTTCTTCGCCAAATATTTTCAGAAAATGATAGACCAACAATGCAATGTCCTCTCTACGTTCTCTCAAAGCGGGAACTTCGATGGGAATGACACTCAATCTGTGAAAAAGGTCTTCTCTGAATTTATTATTTTTTATTTCTTGTTTCAGGTCTTTATTGGTAGCAGCAATAATACGAACATCTACCGGAATCATCTTTTCGCCACCTACCCTGACAATTTTATTTTCTTGCAAAGCACGCAGGACTTTGGCTTGTGCCGGGAGGCTCATATCTCCTATTTCGTCGAGAAAAAGAGTACC
>CAZLTF010000466.1:0-3936 GCA_964562195.1 uncultured Bacteroidales bacterium
AGGAGAGCATAAATGGTGGTGAAGGTTTCCGTGAGAAATCCGGGCGCTTGATGGTCTACACACTAATTGCTCGATTTAAAGAGCTTTCCCTTCCCTGCGCCCTGTGAATGATTCGCAGCAGGGACGATGACTGGCAGTACCCCATATTTTCAATAATATTTTTCAGGGCATCTCGCCCACTAAAAATTCACCGCCGCCTTTACTGTTCAAATATTCTTTTTGCATTTGAAAAGTCTTCCAGAGTATCAATTTCCACCCAATCGAGACCGGTTATGTCCAGCATGTAAAAAGGAACTGAATTACCAATTAACCTCTCATACGCTGCCTCGTAATATTCTTGATGATTTTGCTTTTCCCCCATCATCTCATCAAGTTCCGCGAACAATTCTTTCGTAATTTTGCCACTGATTTTTTCAATTCCAACAGATTCGCCAACGGCCTCTTTTGGGTCAACAGCCTTACTCGCTTTAATCACTCTACCACTAGAATCGCTAATGACTTTGACTTCCTCCGCGTCGAGATGGATGTTTTTATCGACGCACAAACAGTTATCATGCTCGCTCTCGATTAATCGCTTAAGTATCTCTTTATCAAACACCACGTCCGCATCAAATTTTATAAAAGCGGAGTCACCAACAACTTCCTTTGTCAACATTAATGAATATCCAGTGTTTGTGTCCTCATACTGATCGTTGATAATGAAGTGAGCATTCAGATCAGGAAACCTCTCCTTCACATATTCCTTTATCTGCTCTTTCAGATATCCCAGCACAAAAACTATCTCGGTAATACCGCAGCTCTGGATATTCGATATCATCATTTCGAGAATAGTTTTCCCATCTACCTTCAACAGACTTTTAGGACAATTATCAGTTAGCGGCCTAATTCTTGAGCCTACGCCTGCAGCCAATATTATTGCTTTCATCTTCTTTTTTTCCACCCTATTTCCTCATCGGGTCAAGCAGTTGATCGGTTGCCTTATGAGTTTGATAGCCTCGCTCGAAAAGTCGCCACATTGCGATGAGAAACTGACTGGCAGCCAATACCCACAGGACCAACTCAATCCGACCTAATATAGCCCCAAGACTAGTGAATACCACAAATTCCGCTTCATCCACCCAAAAAATACTTCGATGCTTTAGCCAGAATAGCTTTATTTTCCCGATAATACTTGATGAGAGATCAGCGTATTGCGCTGCTTTTTGTCGATACAATTCGCGCCGCCTTTCATCGCATTTCACCAAGTATTCCGAGTCTTTGTTAAACTGACTAAAGATCGTCTCGAGCTTCAAATAATACCTGAAATTAAAGAAAAAGCAGGCGGTAAAACCCAAGTATACATACAGAACGTTTTGGGTATTATTGTAGGCGTAGATTGCTAGAGATAGAGTAACAATATAGATCTTTAACACGTCCACCACCTTATCAAGGTAATTACCTATTTCAGAGGAAAGTTTTTTTGTTCGTGCGAGCTGGCCATCAAGGCAATCGCCTATATAGGCGATTGGCAGCAGGAAAGCGGTATAGATCAGATGATTTTCCACATCAACAAAGATAAACAAACAGCCCAAAACATACAGAAAAAACGAAAACAGGGTCACAACATTCGGCGTAACCCAGTTGATACCAGCAATCATAGGTAAAACCCGATTTGCGACCCTTGGGAAAAACAAATCCGCCCAGTTGCTAAAATAAGGCGGCTCAATCACGTTTGCCTGTATCGATTTCTTATTTATCATGTTATCGCTCGTCAATTCAATTGCGTATTCGGCAGAACAGTATCAGGCTGCGTTATCGTCATGGTACTGTTCTCCAAGATATATACGTTACTTTCCCTATTCTTTTTTTGGTATGTGAGCAAAAGTAAATTCTGATCAGCCATATTAATTCTTTTTTTCACACCCACACGATTAAAGCTGAGCAACACCTCCCCTAGCGAACTCAAAAAATACCGGAGATCTTCAAACGATAGCTCGCCAATATTACCAACCTGAAAGACCTTATCCTTAAAGCACCCCTTACCCTCATAGATTATAATGGACTTATCACGTAATTTTGTTCGGAACTGACTCATTTCTATATGCGCCGGCATGTGGACAGTTGTTAACACTGAGCACATGTCTTTTTGGGCAATCAGAAACTTAAGTCCTAAATCTGACATTCCTTGCCTCAAGAAACTGGCCTTTTGTTTAATATTTTTGTAACGCACAGAAACACCTTCAGTGAGTATATTTTCCAGCGCTTGCTCGAGCGCATAAAACAGGTGAATCGCAGGAGTATTGGGTGTCTGCGAAAAGCGCTTGATGAAATCGTAAAATTTGTACAGATTCAAATAGGTGCTCTTAACAGGGAAATCTTTTAGTTTTTCAAAATCCTCTGTTCTTCCAACGACAAACGACAATCCGGAATAAGAACCAATAGCCTTTGAACTCGAACTTGAACAGAATGTGATAAAACATTTCTCCATATCAATAACTTCTGCACCCACACTGCTCACACAATCGACGACAAACATTGCGCTATTTTCTTTTGCGAGTCGACCAATCTCCAGCAGTGGATTCAACATTCCCGAACTGGTTTCATGATGCACCATCATCACAATATCTATGTCATGCCGCCTCAGGTAAGATTCAATTTTTTCCAGATCCAGGGATTCACCCCAGGATGTTTCCAGTATGAAGGTATTTTTATTGTGGATTTTTGAAATGCCATACAACCGTTCTCCAAACTCGCCATTGGATAATATGAGGATATTTTTATCACCAACGATTGATGACAATATTGACTCATTTGCGGCTGTCCCGGAGCCCGTAATCACAACAGCCCGGTAGTCAGCACTATTTTTCATCTGAAATAGTTTCAGCAATTTCGCCTCTAAACTGCACAATAAACGATCAAATTCCGCCTCTCGATGACTAATATCTTCTTTACAAACGGCTGTGCGTACATTTTCTGCCACATTCACGGGGCCAGGTGTAAATAATAAATATTTATTCATCTTTTATTCTATCTCCAGATATTATATTCAGGATTCAAAAATCAACTGTTTTTTATTCCACTCATTAAGAGTTAAATGCCTTTCTGCATTGTAGTCTGGCATAAGTCTCTCCATCACAATTATTTGTCACACCGTGAAGGCTGCACAGACCGCTATCCGGATAAAACCTATACGAGCCTTTCCGATATTTTCGGTGTCACCTATGTGAATTAGTCCAGCAGGCATCTGTGGTGCTTTGCTTACCTATCCCTATTAATAAGTTCCATGCAATGGTAAAAGATATAGGGAACACGAAACTACTGCTTAGTGCAAGATGCACGAAGCCTAAGGCACGAGTATCTATTTAATGTGTCTTATTAATGCGCTTACTACACGAACAATCATGTAATGGCTTGTTGCTTTATGGTGAGCACGACTTCCATGGCGATAGCAAGAAGTCATATTCCACTGCATTCACTGCAATTAGTGGCTGAAAAGGGGAATCCGTGGGCATGGCCACAAACGACAAGTAGAGGCTCCGGCTTTCAGCAAAGACCGAGGCCCCAGGGGGGGGCAGTACTACCTAGGCATGCAAAGACAGCAATATAGTCAGGATGTTCGACTTGTAGCGTCAGGAATTCTAGAATTACTCAAATCAGCAACAATCACAGAACCTGATGGTGCCAGGATAAAAGCGGCCCTTGATATCTCAAGGCGTAAGGATAGGAAATCCTGAGCTATATAGCAAGAAGAGCCTGATAAAATCTCACGCCCCCCCAGCTTTATGTTACCCCGTCTTATTCAAGGTGGCGGCTAAAGCCTATGATAAGTAAATGAAAACCATGATAACCCCTTGGCAATCCCGTTTCACCCAAATGGAGAGAGGCTTCAGCCTATCACGGCCCTGGCTTGTTCTGGCACGCCTGCGCTTGCGCTTCACTCAAGTTGTAGCTATTGCT
>CAZLTF010000467.1:0-14269 GCA_964562195.1 uncultured Bacteroidales bacterium
CGGTGGTACTAGTTTTACTACAGCACTTACTTTTGATTTTGAAGTGTATTCGGCTGCGCAAAAAAGATGGTTGGAAGTGAGTTCCGTTTCCAATTTTGAAAGCTATCAAGCCAACCGGATGAAGCTTCGTTATCGCTCCAAAGATGGTAAAATTTCCGAAATGCACACTCTCAACGGCAGCGCTTTGGCATTGCCTCGTATCGTTGCCGCTCTACTCGAAAATAATCAAAGCCCCGAAGGTATTCATATTCCTGAAGTATTGCAAAAATATACAGGTTTTGATATTATCTAATCAGGCATTGAAATGAAAATATATACGCATAAAGATTTGATAATGCGGCAGTTGCATATTAGTAGTATGATGCAACTGCTTCTGTTGTCTGTCTTTAGTATTTTTTTTTCCGTTTCTGTTTTGATTGCTCAGAATACAAATAATCCTCCTTTACCTCCTAAAATAAAAGCGCACAAACAAAAACCGAAGGTACAAGCCGACGAACAATTGGCAAGACAATATTACTTCAATAAGGAATATGAAAAAGCCTTGCCCTATTATCAAAAATTGAGTGAAAAGTATCCTAAACGTGAATATTTTACAATACAATATATCAATTGTTTGGATGCATTGCAAAAGCCTGAGCAAGCCATTGAGATACTTAAGAAAAAAATAAAACGAAAAAAAACATATCATATTAAGTATCAAGTTGTTTTGGCTTATTTATATGGCAAAGAGAACAATCCAAAACAGCAAAAAAAACACATTCAAATAGCTCAAAAATTGGCTATTGACAATCCGGTTCAAATTCAGATTGTTGCCAATGAATTTTTAATGCGTCGTATGCCGGAAGCAGCTGCCGATCTTTATCTTTCCGCTTATCGCAAAATCAAGGATGTCAAGTATCTTCTCAATCTCGGGGATGTTCATAAGACTTATGGCAATTGGACGGAAATGATCGTACAATATTTGGCATTTTTGGATGAGAATCCATCCGGTATTCAAACTATCAAAAACAAGCTTCAATCGGCATTAGGTAAAGATAAAGAAGGAGATATTTCCGGGCAATTGAAAAAGATTTTGATACGCAGAGTTCAAGAACATCCCCGAAAGACATATTTTTCGGATCTTTTATTGTGGTTTTCGATACAACAAAAAGATTTTGAAATGGCTTTTGTTCAATCGCGAGCACTGGACAAAAGACTCAAAGAAAATGGTGATAGAATGCTTCAATTGGCTGATATTTGTATTGAAAACAAGGATTATTTGACAGCTATCAAAGCTTGTGATTATGTATTGAAAAAAGGAAAAACGGGAACTTATTATTTTGATGCACTTTCTACAAAAATTAATGCCAATTATCGAAAAATAACAGAGACTCCGGATTATTCGCAAGCGGATGTATTGTCGTTGGAAACGGAATTGGAAAAAGCATTGGACGATTTTGGCAAAAATGCCAATACCATTTATCTCATTCGTATTTTGGCTCACATCCGGACTTTTTATTTGCACAAAGAAAATGAAGCTATAGAGCAACTGATTCAAGCGATACATTTTCAAGGACTTAACAAAAATGAACAAGCCCAACTGAAACTTGAGTTGGCGGATGAATATCTCTATACAGGAGAGGTATGGGAATCTACTTTGCTGTATTCTCAAATCGAAAAAGCCTTACCGCAAAGTCCTGTTGCCTCGGAAGCGAAATTTCGTAATGCCAAACTTTCTTTTTATATCGGTGAATTCGGATGGGCAAAAACACAATTGCTTCCTCTGAAAGCTTCTACTTCCAAACGCATAGCCAATGATGCTTTATCTCTTTCGATTTTGATCGATGAAAATATGAAAGAAGATACTTCTTTTAGATCTTTAAAACTCTATGCCAAAGCATCTTATCTTTTATTCCGGCATAAGCCGAAAGAAGCGATAACTACTTTGGATTCTATTATTAAGGGATATTCTTTTCATAGTATTTTGGATGATGCTCTTCTACAAAAAGCTAAAATTCAACTTCAAATCAATGAATATGAAGCTGCTCAAAATACATTGGAAAAATTGATTCAAGATTATACTTATGAAGTTACTGCCGATGATGCTTTGTGGTTGCTTGCCAATATATACGAAAAACAGGAAAAGGAAAAAGCGATGAATATATATTTTCGTATCATTAAAGAGCATCCCAATAGTATTTATGCCGCAGAAGCACGGGACAAATACCGCTTCCTTAGAGGGGATGATATGCAAGAAAATGAGTAATATTGTAAAACAACAATTCTAAAATTCTCCGATGAAATATGTTTTTTGAACATAAGCCGGTTGTATGATTTGGGGAGGCATAGAAGGTAGGCTAATAGTTGATTTGAAAGACAATGTTAGTTTGTGAGTTGTCTTTTTTTCTTCCATTAGAAGGTAAACAGATGTTTTGCAAGAGGTATTTGGATGGTTTTGTTTGATGATTCCTGATATTTCACCGGTTTGGATGGTGTAAGTAAACCATTGCCATTTATTTCCTTCTTTAAATGATTTGCCGGTGTTGATTTTGTCATTTATCCATAATTCGGGAACGGAAATATGTCCGTCCGGTGATTCGACAAGAATAGCGATTTGAACATTTTTGGCATTATGAGGGATATTGCATTTAAAATTGATCTCTTTTCCTTTTTTGAAATATTGTATGGGATGAGAAGTTTTTCCGGATTTAAATTTTTCGTGATATGAATCGTCCGGGACCATTTTTTCTATTTGTTTTTTATTTGGATAGCTGATTTTTTCCTCATCGTAATATTCTATTTGCATTGATTTTTCGTGTACGTCAAGGATATTAAATTTTGCACCGGCGAGGAGTGGAAAAGTCGCATTCTCGACCGGATAGATTTCAAAAATGGCAGTTTCATACGAATTTAGATTTATTTTGATACTGTCTCCGGCAGCATAGGTTTCAGGATAAATGTAGTGATATGGATAGACTTGCTCGACAATCAAGTTTTTTGCCGAAGGCGAAAGTCCCAAAGCCGGCTCCAAGCTGACATTCATCTGCTGCTGTTTGATAAAAGGATTTCGCAAAGCGATAATTCCCTGATTATCTTTGTAATGTGCATAACCATAGGCTTCTTTTTTGGCTGGATTTCCGCCTATAAAAAAAGAGTTTTGCAAGATATCAAAGCGATCTTTTGCCCATTTAAGAGATTTTGCGATGGCTTGCCATTCTGCCTCATTGAGAATATCGGGAGAGATATACAATTCATACATCGAAACACCTCTCGCAAAATAGAGTAAAGCATTATTGGTAAATTTGTCCAAAGGCTCGGCAGCTCCTCCTAAATTTTGGAGATTTCCTTTGATAATGCCGTGAGTCATCAGATTGGCAATAGGAAACCATTTTTTCTGTTTGACAAAATCATCGTACAAAACATAATCGCGATATGTCATTGCGGCATCCCGTTTGCTGATCGAAGGAGCGTCCGAATAAGCATAATCCTGACCTTGCATCCAAATCTGATTGGCATATTGTATCCACCATGGACTCAACCAAGTGCCGGAAGTGATGTTGAGATAGGTTTTGGGATTGGCGGCTCTCACGGCTTGGCATTTGTCAATCACGGATTGCATCACCGCACGACGTGAATATATTCCTATCGGGTGACCATGTGAAGCATCATTGCAGGCAAACTGTATTCCATCCCATTTGAAATAACTAACACCCTGATTATTAACCATATCTAATGTTCTTTTTTTGAAGAGTTTGCTGTAATTTTTGCCGGCAAGGCAAAGCATAGAACGATTTCGATCGTGAGGGTCGCCGATGACTTCATATTGATTTTCGGACATCCATTGTATGCGTTTTTGACGAAATGAATACCCGCCGCTAGGTCCAAACCATATTCCTAAATCCGTACCGTATTTTTTCAATCTTTCCGAAATGGGTTTCAGCCCTTTGGGGAATGTTTTTTCACGTAGCTTCCAGTCACTTTCATAGACATCCCAGCCATCATCCAAGACAAATCCATCAAGATGAATAGCGTATTTGTTCACCATATTGCGTTGTATCAAATCAATGATGTGCATAATATTTTTTTCATTCATTACATTTCCTTCGGGAATATGGGGATATTGTGGCGAACGAAGATCATACCACGAATTGTAAAGTGTATAGGGGCGTAATTTGGATATCCGGATTTCATCCAAATATTGATAAAACCACCATTTCAGGTAATGATCGGGAGTCACAAGCATCAGTGACCATGCGGATTCTATTCCTTCTTTTGTGATTATTTGTCCGGTTTCTTGCGAACAAGTAATATGAAAATCTGTTTTGTCACAGGTGATTTTTTGATCTGCGGCGGGATATTCCAAAGCACAGATAAATCCAGCTCTATCATGTTGAATAGCAATAGGTTGTCCGAAGCCTCCTTCCTTTATTATGACATCCGTTTGATCTTTTTTGATACGTACATCCATAGGACTTATGCTTTGCAAAAGATGCGTTTCGGTGGCAGGATCTATTATTTTTATTTTTCGCCGGATATAGTTTGCCTTATCCGGTAAATGATATGTGATAAGCAATTGCAGATGATTGTTGATTCCTTTTAAGGTCAAAATCAATTCTTGATAGTCTATTTCTTCCATTGTAATGATTCTGGTTGAAGTAAGGAGAAAATCATTTTTGGTAAAACGAACCGGATTGTCTGCATTGTCTATTTTGCCCGGAGCTTGCCATCCCGACCATAATACTTCCATTGCAAAATTTCCATCCGAATGGATAACCACCGGATTTGTTTGTTGTGCACCGGAAGTAATAATCTCTTGCATCAACATTGCTTCTTTGAAAATAACGGTAAAAGTAATTTTATCATTTTTCAATGTAAATTGATTATTTTCGTTTGAAGGTACTGCTTGTAGGCAATTGAGAAAATAAAAGGATAAAACAATGGATAATACGAAGGATAAATATTTCATAATCAATTATTTAAATTATTTTTTATTTTTTATATGTAATTTATTTTCTTTCACTTCTTTAAGAGTTTTTTGAGCAGACCCTATTTATTTCATTTTGGAAGCTACCGCTAAAATAATACCCAAAATAATGCCAAGCAGTGCAGCGAACAACACTTGAAAGTCAGTAGGCATAAGAAATGTCAAAGTATGAGCCGGAATCCAGAAAAACGGAATGGTTTTTTTGAAAACAAAATTCCATTGAATGTCCCAGTTAATTAATTGGAAATATCTGACGACATCCCAATTTTGAAAAAGATGTGTAAATTTTCCTTTGGTTTCTTCGATATGAAGATCGGTGATTCGATGAAGTGTCATCATCACCGGAGCATAAATAAGATTCATTAATATCGAGATGGCAGCTGCGATATAGAGTTTTGACAACGAAAATGGTAATCTCATTACTTTTGTAGCATCCTCAAAGCCAAGATATTGCATTATGGCAGGTGTTCCTTTGGCAAAAATAATAAATGCAATTTTGATGCTGATACCGAGCAGACCCCAGACCAACATTCGCGACATAAGCCCGAAGTGTGAATGATAATAAAGTCCTGTCTTGATTCTCAATCCTATCATCTCACCGGTGGTGGCAAGTATCGCAAATTTGATGAATGCCATTATCAAACCGTGATGATGATTGAAGGAGATATATGCATCATAGATGTCTCGAGATATGATAAAGGGGAGAAATAGCAGGAATAACAGCAAGATAAAATAGAGGTCTTTTTTCATTTCTTATGGATGATTGTTTTACAATAAATTCGGATCATAATTGAGACTTTCCATCAATTTTTGTTTGTATGTTCTTCCGATAGGAAGCTCTTTATCAAATAAATAGATGCTTCGTGAATTGAATCGCTCGATTTTTGGGATAGAGACGATATATGATTTATGAATCCGGATAAATCCTTTGTCTTTGAGTTTTTTTTCGATTTGACTAATCGGAAGTTTGGTAAGCACGGAAATTTTGCGGGTATGAATTTTTATATATTCACGAAAACTTTCGATAAAAAATATTTCATTCAGGTATATTTTATGAATGGTTTTGTCGCCGTGAATATAGACAAAATTCCGTTTTCCTTTTGTGATGTCGGGATCATATTGTATTTCAATTTCTGTATTGATATTACTTTTGTGATACTTGGAAATGCTCTGGTAAAAACGATCAAAAGAAACCGGTTTTAGCAGATAATCCAAAATCTCAAATTCATAACCTTTGAGTGCATAATTTCGATATGCGGTGATGATAATGACTTTGGGACGATTTGGCAAGGATGATAGAAAATCAAAACCTGAAATTTTTGGCATTTCAATATCCAAAAAGATTAAATCGATTTTTTGTTTTCGAAGTTCTTTCCCTGCTTCAATGGCATTGCTGCATTCGGCTACAATTTCGATGTCCTCAAAATGGCTCAGATGATTTCTTATTATTTTTCTGGCAATCGGTTCGTCATCTACGATAATACATTTTGTTTTCATTTTTTCTATCCGTATTTAGTGTTCGTATTTTTTTTCGCAATATTTATTAATTTGATATGTAAATTTATTTCTAAAATTTCTTCTGATAGGTTGAAATTCAATTCATAATTCTCTTTGTATTGAATATCCAAAATTCTTTTTATCGGCTGGTATGTTGATTGAATTTTGTCAATAGAATCCGTAAAACGGTCTCTTTTGATAGTGAGATTCAGATTTTTATCGTTTACTATCAACTTGATATCCAATGTGATATCTTGTATGTCCGATTGATTGGAATATCTATATAGTGTTTCGATAAACGGAAAAAGAATGGCAGGTTTTATCTTGATATCCGGATGTTGATTTTGATAGTCAAAAGAGTTGGTTTTAATATTTCGGGGTTTGATATTTTGAAGGTATAGATAGTTGACGATGTTTTCCATCTCTTTGTCGATAATCACAAAATCTTGTGTCGATTCGTACAACATATAATCCAACAAAGAAGAAATCTTTATTACAACTTCGGGAGCAATTTCCGATTTTTCGCGACTCAAACGGTAAAGACTATCCAATGCATTAAACAAAAAATCAGGATTGATTTGCGATTTTAATAGATTAATTTCCGTTTCTTGCAATTTTAAACTCATCTCCATTTTTTCTTTCTCGAGAAGACTCTGTTGTTGTTGGGTGTAAATCCAATTTTTTAGCAATTTGATGGTCCCGGCTATCACGACAATCATCAGATTGAGATTAAAACTGCGAATAAAAAATTTCTTGGTAAACTCCAAAAAGCTTAATAATTCCTTCTCACCGGAATTAATAGATTGATATTGAGAGTATTGTATTGGCAGCGAAAATAGTATTACGATGACAAGTATCAATACCAAAAATGAAATACTGAATAATACATATTTCTTTTTGTACAAAAATCTTGGAAACAAAAAATATAATGTGAAATATACCAAAAGCAATTGCAATGGTGTAGAATACATAAAATCAAGAAAAAAACTGGATAAAAATTGAATGCCAAAAAGATAACTAAGAAGCAAATCATATACAATATTGATCGTAAGCCAAAACAGGATATGATATGCTATTCTTGATTTGTCAAGTTGCTTTATTCTATGGAGAAATTTTTGATACATTCCGGTGAATTATTGGGTGATCGAATTGTTTATTAACCTCAAAGAGACTTTATATTTTCCTTTCGTTTTTTGTATTTTCAACTCATAGCTGTCTTTGTATTGCAGGGCTAATCTTTTTTGTACATTTTCCAATCCGATACCGTGATGTTTGCCTTCATCCGTTTTGGAAAAATCATCGTTTTCGACGCTAAATATAAAATCGTCGTTGGCGATTTGTATATCAATTTTGATGCTTCCTTTGCCCAGATTCTTGGTCAATCCGTGTTTAAAGGCATTTTCGACAAAAGGCAATAATAATAGTGGCGCGATTTTCATAGATTTGGTATCGCCTTTGATATCAATAGTAATCTTCGCTTCCTCACCGTATCTAATCTTCTGAAGTGCAATATAATCTCGCAAACTCTGTATCTCTTTTTCGAGACTTATCAATGTTACATTGCAGTCATGTAGCATATAATCCAATAAAGAGGAGATTTTTAACACAATCTGCGGTGCAATATCGGATTTTTCTAAAGTGAGTCCATACAAATTGTTGAGTGCATTGAACAAAAAATGAGGATTGATCTGGGATTTCAAAAATTTTAACTCCGATTCTCTTAATTTTAAGGCTATTTCCAATTTCTCTTTCTCTAATTTTTTTTGTTTCTTTTGTGATTTTACCCAATTGGACATCAGCTTGATAGTCGATGCGATACCTACTATCATCAATTTTATCGTAGCTGATACCAAAAATGAACGCTTCATAAAATCATAGAGTGATATATCTTTTTTGATATATTTTTCGGGACTCAATAGATGAATCCCGTAATATTGAAGCGGTAATGAAATGCCTACTATCAACACAAATAGAAAAAGAAGAAAATAAAAGGCAAACCAATAATATTTTTTTCGGTAAAGAAATACGGGAAATAGAAAATATATCGTAAAATATACCGCTATTATATCCGTGGGAGTATAAAACATATCTGTCAAAAGATAGGAACTCAAGCTGATATTCCATATCAAACTCTGAATAATTCCATACAAAAGAATGAGCACAAACCAGAAAAGTAAATGATATCCGATTCTTTGATAATCTATTCTTTTGAAAATATGCATATAGTATCTTTAAAATACGAAGGGGCAAAAGTACACATTTTTTTGAATTTTGTTATTGGAATGATATTGCAGAAATGGCGCTTTTGTTGTTTTTTGATAAAAAGTGCTTTGTTGCTAGTGATTAGTGCAGTTTTGATGAAATCTTATTTTTGGGGGAAATAATACCGAAGTATAATACTGGAAATTAAAATTCTCAGATTGATAGTCTATCGGTATTTTTCCAAATATATTTGGAAAGACCTCAGTAGCTAATAGATACCCACAACAACCAACACCATGAAATACCGCAAAACAAAAATATTTATAATAATGTTAAATGGGCTAAACAAAACAATCAAATATTTGTTAATTGAATTAAACAATTTATTACTTTTGCAAAAAACAGTATAATGGATACTTTATACAAAAAACATATTCGTCTGGTGAACCGGACAAAAACGGATTTTGTCAGGGCATATTTTTCTTCTCTTCCTTGGAATGAAAGGATGATTGCCATTAAAGGTTCTCGAGGTGTAGGGAAAACAACCCTTCTTTTGCAGTATATCAAAAAAAACTATGGTTTGTCTCATAAGGCATTGTATATTTCTTTGGATGATTTGTATTTTACGGAGTATAAGCTTTTTGATGTTGTGGATGACTTTGTCAAAAGGGGAGGAGAGCAAGTTTTTATTGATGAAGTGCATAAATATCCCCATTGGGCGATAGAAATAAAAAACATATATGACTATTTTGATGAATTAAAAATTGTTTTTACAGGTTCTTCCCTTTTGGAAATTCTTAATTCAAGGGCGGATTTGAGCCGGCGTGCTTTGGTTTTTGATATACAAGGGCTTTCATTTAGGGAGTATTTGACTTTGTTTCATAATATTCGTTTGGATGTTTTTAGTCTTGAAGAGGTGCTTCTTCGACATCAGGAGATTGCAGCCAATATTAGCAAGATAAAGCCTTTGCAATATTTTGAAGATTATTTGAAGTTTGGTTATTATCCATTTTATAAGGATAGCGAAGACTTCTATTTTCAGCGTTTGCGTGAGATTGTCAATATGATAATTGAAATTGAACTCCCTCTCCTTCGCAAGGTCGAAACGGGCAAAATACGTCAGCTAAAACATCTGTTATATATTATTGCTCAATCCATACCTTTCAAACCCAATATTTCGGCTTTGGCGCAAAAGACCGGAATTAGTCGTAAAACGCTTTCAGAGTATATTAACTATTTGAGTGATAGTAATATATTGTATCAACTTTATCAACAAAGCGAAGGTGTGAGCTTGCTCCAAAAACCGGAAAAAATCTATCTTGAAAATACGAATATTATGTTCGCAATTGGCAATAATCCGGATATTGGAAGCCAAAGGGAAACTTTTTTTTTAAATCAAGTGAGAAAAGATCATCAGCTTACTTATCCAAAAACTGCCGATTTTAGGGTGGAAAAAAAATATTTGTTTGAAATAGGAGGGAAGTCCAAAAATAAACAACAAATAAAGGGTGAAGATAATGCGTATTTGGTTTTGGACAATCTGGAGATAGGGTATGAGAATGTTATTCCTTTGTGGCTGTTTGGGTTTCTATATTGATTTTTGAGTAATGATGAGGGATTGGGGGAGTTTTTGTATTCCCTTCCAAGGAGTACGACTGGCGTAGTACAATTATGTAGTATTTGGGACAAAACACCAATTTGTTCATCGGTATTATTGATATTGTTATGTAATTCATTTTTTCTTACCTGTTTGAGAGTTTTTCAGCAAACCCTATGTAAAGATATTATATTCAATTATTAACGTTTCCTTTAGTGCCTTCTGCCGTTCGAAATGTTGTTTGTTAGAATGAGATAAAAAGCTTGAGTATTGTAGTGGCATTTGGCCACTGAAGTGGAATGCGAAAATAAGGATTTTTTGTTTCAATTTCGCTTCCATACAATCTCCTCGGGATTAGAAATGATAATATAAAAAACAACCCGAAACCCAACCTCATTACCTTCATTCACCACTAACCACTAACCACTAACCACTAACCACTAATCACTAACCACTAACCACTAATCACTAACCACTAACCACTAATCACTAACCACTAACCACTAACCACTAATCACTAACCACTAACCACTAATCACTAACCACTAATCACTAACCACTAACCACTAACCACTAATCACTAACAATTTATTATCCATTCTCAATCATACAAGCACAATATATTTTATTCTGTCTTGCACAAAAGCATATTTTTCATACCTTTGCAATTGTTTCAAGGAAGAAAATATGATAATAATAACAGGTGCATACGGCTTTATTGGTAGTTTTTTGGCCGGTGAATTGAATCGTGCAGGATTTGATGATTTGGTTTTGGTAGATGATTTTACCAAAATTTACAAAAGTGCCAATTTACACTCGCTTCGATATGTTCGTACGATAGAAAGAGAGCTATTTTTTACTTGGTTGGAAGAAAAAAAGCCAGATGTTGATTTTATATTTCATATCGGAGCGCGAACGGATACTACAGAATTTGACACCCGTGTTTTTGATAAATTGAATTTCCGTTATTCTGTTGATATTTGGAATTATTGTACCCGTCATAATGTCCCTCTTGTATATGCTTCTTCTGCGGCTACTTACGGAGACGGCAGTTTGGGATATGATGACAATCACAAATTACCGTTTTTGTTGAGACCTCTAAACCCTTACGGTGAATCCAAAAATAATTTTGACAAATGGGCACTGCAGCAAGAAAAAGCACCTCCATATTGGTATGGAATGAAATTTTTTAATGTCTATGGTCCCAATGAATATCACAAAGCACGAATGGCTTCTGTAATTTTTCACGCTTTTAATCAAATCCGCACCACCGGAACGATGAAGCTGTTTAAATCTCATAACCCTGATTATAAGGATGGTATGCAATTGAGAGATTTTATTTATGTCAAAGATGTTGTACAGGTTTTATTATTTATTATGCAACGAAAACCGGAATCAGGACTTTATAATCTCGGAACAGGACAAGCGCGTTCATTTTTGGATTTAGTAAGGGCGACTTTTGCAGCGATGATGCAAAAGGAAAATATCCGTTTTATTGATATTCCGTTGGATATTCGCGATAAATATCAATATTTTACCGAAGCCAAAATGCACAAAGTCCGTAAAGCAGGATATGAACAAGATTTTTATTCATTGGAGAAGGGAGTTGAAGATTATGTACAAAATTATTTATTGAAATTTGATAAATTCACATCATAAAATTTGAATCGAAGATGACTTTTTGAATTACTAAAATCGAACAAATATTCTTATCAATCCGGCATACAGGATAACTTTTTAGAAAAAATTCTTATTCAAAAAAAACGAAATTATGATACTAAAAGAAATCAAAAGAGACACACTTTCTTTTCATCTTGCCCGATGGAGGTTTGAAGAAAAAAAGATTGTTTTCACCAATGGAGTTTTTGATATTCTTCATCGCGGGCATATTGAATATCTTGCCAAAGCCAAAGAGCAAGGAGACATTTTAATATTAGGACTCAATACGGATGCTTCCGTCAAACGACTCAAAGGAGACCTGCGTCCGGTAAATGATGAAAAGACAAGAATCATAATGCTATCCGCTTTGAGTTTTGTCGATTATATTATTCTTTTTGAAGAAGATACTCCGCTTGAGTTGATTCGACAAATTCGCCCGGCGGTATTGGTCAAAGGAAACGATTATCAAAAAGAGGAGATTGTAGGTTATTCCCTACTGCAGGAGTATGGAGGTGAGGTGATTACCATCCCTTTGACCGAAGGTTATTCTACTACAAAATTCATTCAAAAAATTCAAAATCTTGGCTAAAACAAAAACGATATATTACTGTAGCAATTGTGGTGCAAATTCACCCAAATGGATAGGGAAATGTCCTACTTGTGGTGAATGGAACACCTATCAGGAAGAAATAGTACAAAAAACAGAACGTAAATCTGCTTTGACTTCCGGACAAAAGGAAAATTCACATCCGATCCGTATAGGTGAAGTAAAAACGGAGGATATGCCACGCCTTAATACTCAAAATCAGGAGTTTAACCGTGTTTTGGGTGGTGGTATTGTTCCCGGATCACTCATTTTGGTAGGAGGGGAGCCGGGCATTGGCAAATCTACCTTAGTGCTACAGATAGCACTCAATATAGCCGGAATCAAAGTATTGTATATTTCGGGAGAGGAGAGCGAGCAACAACTCAAAATGCGTGCCGAAAGAGTCGGTATTCACAACCGGGATGTGATTATTTATACCGAAACGATAGTACAAAATATCTTTCGTCAGATTGATGATATAAAGCCTGATCTTATTATTGTGGATTCCATCCAAACCATGCAAACCGAACATTTGGAGTCGGCTGCCGGAAGTATTTCTCAAATCCGGGAATGTGCCGCTGATTTTCAAAAATTTTCAAAAAAATCCAAAATTCCGGTGATCTTGATAGGTCATATCACCAAAGACGGAACATTGGCAGGTCCCAAACTGTTGGAACATATGGTAGATACGGTTTTACAATTTGAAGGAGACCGCAATTATGGTTATCGTATTTTGCGTTCGGTCAAAAATCGTTTCGGTTCGACCGCCGAATTGGGAATTTTTGAAATGTATGCACAAGGCTTGCGGGAAGTTTCCAATCCTTCCGACATTTTACTTTCACAACGAACAGATGCTTTGAGTGGAATTAGTGTAGCTGCGATGGTCGAAGGATTACGTCCTTGGTTGATCGAAACTCAAGCTTTGGTGAGCACTGCTGTCTATGGTACACCTCAACGTTCTTCTACGGGATTTGATATCCGGCGACTAAATATGCTACTCGCTGTACTCGAAAAAAGAAGTGGTTTTAAACTTTCTAATAAAGATGTATTTCTGAATATCGCCGGCGGGATAAAGGTGGACGATCCGGCGATTGACCTTTCGGTTATTTCCGCGATTTTGTCTTCCAATGAAGATATTCCGGTGGACAGGGATGTGTGTTTTGCGGGTGAAGTGGGTCTCTCCGGTGAGATTCGTGCCGTAAATCGTATAGAGCAACGTATCGCAGAAGCCGACAAATTGGGCTTTCAAAAGATTTTTGTTTCCAAATACAATCTTAAAGGTTTGGATATATCCAAATTCAAAATTGAAATCATTGCCGTCACCAAAGTTGAAAATGTTTTTGAACAGCTCTTTGGATAAAATACAGACCCTACATATTTCAAAATTATAATCTCCGTAGGCATTTCTCTATGAGACGGTACACACACATTCGCTTACCGAACGATTAGTAAATAAATAATCAAACCGATAATTGCAATATAAATCAAGGTTTGAAGTTCGGCTTGTTTTTTTCTTTTTCGTTCTGTCTCGCGATGGTATTTCCACGAAGAATGCATACGGCTTTCAAATTTTATTTTTTCTTGATTACCCAAGCCCATTTCTTGCCGGCGCATCTCTCTTTTTTCTTTTTCTTCGTCAAAAAATCGTGCTTTGTAGTGGAATTTTTTGGGTTTTCGTGTTTTTAGAAATGTAATTTTCATGGTGTAAGGATTAGTTGTCAAAAGCTGCTATGCCGGTAATATCCATTCCGGTAATCAACAAATG
>CAZLTF010000468.1:0-5705 GCA_964562195.1 uncultured Bacteroidales bacterium
GATCTGTAGTCTGCCATTTCTTTTTTCATCTTTTGTGCCAATGAAGGTGATTCAAAAGGGGTCATCTGCATATGATCTCCTACTTTATACAATTTATCTTTTACGAGGTAGATATCATTTAGTAAATATTCATCTACAACACGGGAATTTCGCATCGGTAGAAGCCTGTTACGGGAGTGAAATGAAATGCTTGTGTCCAAATCAAATCCCAAACTATGGCTGACTTCGGGAAATGACAAATGATATTTATTCTCCAACAATCGCTCCAATGCAGGAAAAATGTCATTGTGTGTGACCAAACCCCCAAACTCCTGAGGATGAGACAGTAATGGGCTGTAAATCAGTAAAGGAACATGGTATTTGTCCAAGCTGTTGTGATATTGAAACAGGATGCCTCGATGGTCTCCCGTGATCACGAAAATCGTATTCCGAAATTCGGGTCTCTTCCGGTACTGATCAAAAAAGTTTTCCAATTCTTCATCCAGCATTACAAATGTACTTAGCTTTGAAAGGTTTTTCTTCGCCCATGTTTTTGGCTTTCCCTCCGGCATATTATCGATTATTTTTTTCGTCTTCGGATAATAGGATGCTTGATTGTTTATCAAAAATGGTGTGTGTGTACTTAGACTTAGATAAAGGCTGAAATAGGGAGTGGGAGTCTTGTTTATATAATCAAATGAAGCTCTGAAAAGGACTTCGTCACCATAGCCCCAAGTGAAATTGTCTTCTCCTTTCGGCATTTTCGGATAATGCGCAAAATGATAATAAATGCTATCTACGCCGGCAGCATGGACAAAATCACCCATAGAAGTAAATCCGGGCCAACCACCATAAAACATCATCGTTTGATATCCGTTTTGTTTTAAAAATGCCGGTAAGGCATAAAAATGCGGATAATGTGGTGTGTAGTACGTGAAACCTTCTTCGCCGGGGGGCAATGAGGCTAATACGGCAGGCATTACTCCGAATGTTCGTTCGCTTGTGCTTAATGCGTTCCGCCAATAAAGACTCTGTTGTGTCAGTGAATCGATAAATGGCGTGAAACTCTGACTGTGAGAATATTTGCCCGAAATTGCGTGACACAAACTTTCTACAACGATAATGATAATATTGGGCTTCTCACTTTCCGGAAGTGGTCTAAAATAGCTTGATAACTTGCTGCTTGCATTTGCTTTTTTGTACAGAAACGGGAAGTTGTGCGTTTGATAGTTACGGGGGTGAGGCGTATTCTCCCGAAAGTCGGCAATATATTCGGGCAGCATTTTGGTATCGAGCTTCCTGTCATTTTTTAAGTAATATTCTGTGCTTTTGATAAAATAAATCAATTTGTTGGCATTGCAATAATAGTGCAATTCTCCGGAATAGTCCTTGGACTTTACAATGTACAAGTTGATGGATGAAGCAGACCCTATAAGAAGCAGGCTAAAAATGGAAATGAATATTTTTGAATATTGTATTTTTCTCAAAAAGTAAAAGGAAATAACGAAAAGCATAACAATCATAAGATAGACTGACTTGGATACTCCGGATGAAGAGGCAATGTTTAGCAATGTATCGAAGTCGTACATATAAACGATTTGATCCAATGGCGTCAAGGTCTCTGTAAAGTATTGAACCATAGCGATATACATCAGTATTGCTGAGAGAAAAATAAGAGTTGTGAAAATTTGTGCGACGAATCTTTGTAGTAATGAAATGAATAAATATATCAGGAATAACAATCCGGCAATTGCCATACCTATCATCATATCCAAGCCGATATTCATCAAAAAATCAGAAAACTTCAATACCTCGTCGATTTCCCTTTGCAGTAATGAGAAATACTCAAAAGTCCGTATGCTCAATAAACTAATGATGAATGCAAATGTGAGAGAAATATAACATTGAATGCTTTTTGATATTTTTCGTTGTATCAATTTCATAGATGAGATGGATATATGGATGGGATATGGTGTGTTATTATTACATTCGGGCTATTGTGAACTTTTTGCATATATGTAAATTTATTTTCTCAATACAAATCAATTTTATGATATTTGTAATGCGAAATTATACAATAACAACGATATCAAAAGAAAAAATTGTATTTAGTGTTTGCTGAAAATCACAGAAGTGCCTTCATTCTTTGAATTTGCTTGTTTTTTTTGACCGGACTCATTACTGATATCTTTATGTAATTCATTCTCTTTTGCGTGTTTGAGAGTTTTTCGGTAGCCTCCAAATAGATGAGCCATTTGAACAAATGTGGCGCTTCTTTTTGCCTTCCGGTCTATCCTTACCAGACCGGCAATTCTCTTTTTTGTATAATGATATTCTGCTTCCGCCCTATATTTTATTTTCGATTCTTCAATGACTTTCAGCAGGATATGAAGCACTTTAAGTTGTGATTTTTATTTTCAAAATTAATTCTTTATCTAAATGAAAAATAGTGTAACTTTGTGCCTCAATTTAATACATAATTATGGAATATATAGAGAGATTACAAAATGTGTCAGTGCTCGGCGCTGCAGGGAAAATGGGAAGTGGAATTTTATTATTGGCAGCTTTGGAAATTACAAATCAAAGTTTGCAAAACCCTTCCAAAACGTTCAAGTTAAATGCCATTGATGTTTCCGAAGAAGCATTGCAAGGTTTGTTGAAATATGTCGAAAAGCAAGCTCGCAAAAAAGTAGAGAAAAAGCCTGCTTTGTATCAAGCTTTCTTCCCGGACAGACCGGAAGAAGAACTGCCTCAGTTGTATGTTGATGCACTCAAAAGTATCTTATTTACAAGTCTGGATTTAAGTCCGGCTTACGAATCTAATTTAGTGTTTGAAGCAGTCATCGAGAATCAAGATTTAAAGAAAAAACTTTTGGGGGATATTGATAAGAATAATCCTAATAAACCTTGGTTTTTTACCAATACTTCTTCCATTCCGATCAAACTGCTAAATGATGCATTGCAGCTCAATGGAAGAATCTTAGGATTTCACTTTTATAATCCTCCGGCAATTCAAAAACTCGTGGAATTGATTAGCAATGAGCAAAATAGCAAAGAAATGATTGCATTTGCCAATGAATATGCCAAAAACCTGAGAAAGATTATTGTGCCTTCCAATGATTTTGCAGGATTCATTGGAAACGGACATTTTATGCGCGATGCTTTGCATGGTATTTTGACCGCTCAACACTTGTCTGACAAAATGCCTCTCACGGAAGCCATTTTTGCAGTCAATAAGGTGTCGCAAGACTTCTTGATAAGACCGATGGGAATATTCCAGTTGATCGATTATGTAGGGGTAGATGTCGTCAAATTTATTATGGCAGTGATGAATCCTTATTTGCCGGATGAAAATCTGCATAGTGACTTATTGGATCAAATGATGGAAGCCGGTGTCAAGGGTGGACAAAATTCGGACGGTAGTCAAAAAAATGGATTCTTGCAATATGACAAGGGGAGAGTAACCGGTGTATATGACTTGGCAGCAGCAAAGTACGTCGCAGCCGATGAGATAAAAGGAAAGGTTGCTGACTTCCTGGGAAGTAAACCTGCATCTTGGAAACCGTGGAAAGAAGTCAATTTTAGCGGAGAAAAGGAAAATCTCCTCAATGCATATTTTGCAGAGCTTAAAACAATGAATAATAATGGGGCGATAATTGCAAAGGAGTATATCCGTAAATCCTGCGATATTGGCGAACTTCTTGTTAATACCGGCGTTGCAAATAGCAAAGAAGATGTTAATACTGTAATGTTGACGGGCTTCTTCCACGCCTACGGACCGATCAACGAATACCTCTAACCCAACACTACAAAGTATGGAAATAAGTTCGTTTTTAAATCCCGTGCCGGCAGAGGTGATAAATAAAATTGAGATTTTTTCACCTCAATCCTGGGGTAACTATGTTGATTTCTTTTCAAATCAAGAGTCATTCCCAAATCTCGAAAATAAGAAAATTGCCATCATCGGTATCACCGAAGATCGCAATGCTGCTTTTTTGCAGAATGCAGAAGATGCTCCTGATGCGATACGAACTTATTTCTATTCATTGTTTCCTCCTTTTGCATATACCCGGATCGTAGATCTCGGAAATATAAAGTCCGGAGATACCGTCGAAGATACCTATTATGCCATCCGTTTTGTCGTAAAGGAACTCTATGAGATGGACATTGTACCTCTATTTTTTGGTGGAAGTCAGGATATTACTTTCTCTATTTATAAGGCTTTTGAGGAAATGAAAAAGCTTATCAATATCGTGGCTGTCGATTCCAAACTTGATATGGGAACAATGGATGAACCCTTGAATGAAAATTCCTATTTGAGCAAAATCGTAACCCAAAAACCTAACTATTTATTTAATTTCTCAAACCTTGCTTACCAGACTTATTTAAATGATTTTCATATCATCGCTCTGATGAATGATTTCTTTTTTGATATTCATAGGCTTGGTGAGATTCGCACGGATATTAAAGTTTGTGAATCTTATATGCGAAATGCAGATGTCCTTAGCTTTGATATCGCTTCAATACGGGAAGGAGATGCTCCGGGACAAAATTTTCCTTCCCCCAATGGATTGTATGCCGAAGAAGCTTGCCAGCTTGCTTATTATGCCGGATTAAGTGAAAAAATATCCGTTGCCGGATTCTATAATTTCAATTCCAAACTCGATAGAAGAGGGCAAACAGCGCATCTGATCGCCCAGCTTCTATGGCATTTTGTAGCTGGATATATAGATCGATTTTATGAGTCCCCTTGGCAAGATAGTAAACAATTTGTCAGGTATAATGTGAAATTGGAGCATGAAATGATTGTTTTTTATCGCAGCAAAGAATCCAATCGGTGGTGGATGGAAGTGGATGTCCCACTATCAAAACAAGAACGCTATGGAAAAGTATTTTTAGTCCCATGCTCCGACCGGGAATACGAGACCGCCGGACAAGGAGATATTCCCGATTTATATTTCAGAACATTACAAAAAATGCATTAGACGATACTCCGGATGGAGTAAAATAGATCCTGTGTATTTCCGGTTTAATATCATTTAATAGGTGATGAGGCGGAGAATTCATCCGAAAGCGAATTATTATGGTGATTTTTTCTGAAATATTGTATCGACAATCGCCTGTTGTTGAGTCTGTTAAGGTTTAATATTACAGTAATCTTACAGTGGATTACTTTTTGTGACACTTTTCTTACACCGCTTTTTTAATTTCAATTTGACGATCATCTACTTTTGTGAAGTAAACAGCAGTAGATGATGATTGAAAAAAACATAACAGAAAATATCGCATGCAAGTACGCTTTGCAGTTTATTCTTCTTTTTGTTTCCTTGATATTGTTTATCCTATTGCTTCCCGCTTTCACCGGACAAATACCAAATCTTTTTCAGGAGCTGAATTCTGTCGAAAATGTCAAATCAATAAATAATAAAGAGTTTGCTTTCAAAAATATATCAAATTTCTTCATCGCTCCCCAATGCAACACAATGCTTAATGGAGACCTTCTGAATGATGATAAAATTGATGGATGCAGAGGACTGACAATAAGTCCTGAAAAGGATGTCTTTTTTAATCTGTATCTCTCTTCAATTGCTTCGCTACGCGTAAGGAATAATATAAAAATAAAGCTTCATGGACATTTACGAATATTGAGGAAGATCAGACTATCGGGTGAGAGTGAAATTGTTTTAAATGATTTCAACCTCATCCTGTCGTCTGTTGTAACATTG
>CAZLTF010000469.1:0-9636 GCA_964562195.1 uncultured Bacteroidales bacterium
TATTTCAACATAAATAATTCTACTTTTTAATGATATCCAATAGGTCTTCTTCCAATGATCGAGTGGGTGTTTCGATGATCCTCCCTATTTCATTGGCTTCTGCATCATAGATGATAAATGTGGGTACCCTTTCAATAGCGAGCTGGTCAACATTGGTTCCTTCTGCTGATTTTTGATGGTCAACTCCTATTATCCTTAGATTTTTTGTGTTATAATCCAATTGGTCTAATATCTTTATAAAATGGGGAACTTGTTCTTGACTATCTCCACACCACGTTCCCATCACGATGCTTATTTGATATGAATAGAGATAGGTTTTTAGTTCATTCAATACTTCTTCGTTGATGGTGTATGCAGCATATTCCGCTTGAAATACCGGACCGTAGTAGGGATCGTTTTGAAGCTCTATCCGGCTTGTGATACCTACGAGATCGTCCGTTTCATTTTGTGAAAATGTCAAGATCGGAATCAACAAAAATAACAATAGTAGTCTCATTTTTTACAAATTTAGTTATCATCTTTTATCCATTCTGCATAACTCGATGGTGTCTCTCTCAGCATCAATCGAATCAATTCAATATTGTGAGCTAATTGTTTTTGAAGGATTTTTGCAAAATATACTGCCATTTGCTCGCTTGTAGGTTGAAAATCAACATATATGATATTCCCAAACATCTCTTTCGCTTCGTCGGGAATGACAAAGTGTGAATTTCGATGGAGAACAAATGCATGATCAAAAACATCAACAATATGTGTATTTACGATTTTTTTCAGATCCCCAAAATCCATTACCATTCCGGTTTTGGCATGCCCTTCTTGGTCCATTATCTCTCCTCTGACAGTAACTTCCAAACCAAAAGTATGCCCATGCACAAACCGGCATTTCCCATCATAGCCTTTGAGTGCATGTGCCATCTCGATATGAAATGATTTTGTTAATCTGATTTTTGTACTCATATTTTTTGTGCCAAAGAGTTACTTATATTTTAATAAATTTCTTTGTTATCATTTCGTTTCCTGTGATTAGTTTCAGAAAATAGATTCCTTTTGACAAAGAGGAAACATCTACAAGGTGATCTTCTCCCGTATTCGTAGATAGTTCCAATTTTCCTAATAGGTTGTAAATTTCGATTTTATCAATTTTTTGTTTGTCAAAGTATTGTATTTCGATTTTATCCTTTGTAGGATTGGGAAAGATTCTTAGATGATCGGCAGTACTATTTTTTACTGAAGCGGAGCCTGGATCCCAGATAAGATTTACAAATTCGGGATGGTCAATAAATGGGTTTCTGTTGTGCTGATAGCCGTAGATGACATTGTTTCTATTGATTTCAAATGCATCCGGCGGGTCTTGTGTGTTCCAATCCAAAAGTGTGGAAAGCTTGCCGTGTTTCGGTTGAGTTCCGGTCGGAGTATAATCGACTACTTCAAGATCCGGTTCTCCATTGCCACCTTCGTAGCGAACAGCCATATAAAATATCATCCGCGCTACGTCTCCTTTGACCTCGTCGCGGGGCTCCCATGTTGTACTCGTGAAGTAACAACCGGTAGCCTCAGGGTGTTGTTGTCCGCCATTGTCAAAATCCTTATTCCCTCTTGAGCTATTGACAGAAGCATCCGTCGGACGCAAATGATGTGCGTCTGTGCCGGCAGGTGCACTGGTGCCAAAATTGCCGTGTGATTTTGCCCAAACATGCTCTCTATTCCAGTCGTTTGCACCGCCTCCAAACGTGTTTTTGTTTTGGGAGCGTCCCGTATAAAGTAAAATCACATTATTGCTATTGTTGGGATCTTCATCGGTCTCTTTGAGCATCCATTTAAGGTCACTATAAGAGTATTCCGTATGGTTTTTAATGATGTCGTGGAGCGCATTCTTCAATTGTTCCTCTTGTAAACCTTCGGTGCCATCATAATAACCGGAAGGAATTTGTGCTTGTATGTTTATCGCAAAAAACAAGACAACAATAGCAAAAAGTAGTTTTTTCATCTTTCTTAAATTTCTTTAAAACTGAAAAAGACCAAGGACTCTCATGTCCTTGATCTTTGTAAATATTATGTTTATTAACAATTTTCAAGTGCTTGTCCGAGATCTTCGATCAAATCTTCGACATCTTCGATTCCGACAGCCAAACGCACCAATCCGTCTGTGATTCCTGCCGAAAGGCGGGCTTCTCTTGTCAGTTTGGAATGTGTCATAGAAGCCGGATGTTGGATCAAGGTCTCGATTCCACCTAATGAAACCGCCAACATTGCCATGTGTACATTATCCATCATTTTTTTTCCTGCTTCATAACCACCTTTTATTTCAAAGCTCATCATTGCACCTGAACCGGACATTTGTTCTTTTGCTAATTCGTATTGCGGATATGATGTAAGACCCGGATAAACGATTTTTTCAACCTTCGGATGTTGTTCCAAATATTCGGCAATTTTTTGCGCATTCTGTTGTGCCCTTTCAATACGAATTGCCAAAGTCTTCAAGCCTCTGCGGGTGAGATATGCTTGATGTGGATCCATATTGTATCCGATATTGGTCATCATCGGTTTTATGATATTGTGCAATTCTTCGGTTTTGGCAACGACGATACCGCCGACGATATCAGCATGCCCGTTGATAAATTTTGTCATGGAGTGCAATACCACGTCCGCACCCAAATCCAAAGGCTTTTGCAAATAGGGACTTGAAAAAGTATTGTCCACACAGACTACGATTCCATGTTCGTGTGCTAATTTACTAATTGCCTTGATGTCAGTAAGTTCAATCGTTGGATTGGTGGGTGTCTCAATGTACAACAACTTTGTGTTTTTTTGAATTGCATTGCGGACTTCGTCCAAATGGGCGGTATTTACAAATGTAGATTCTACGCCAAATTTTGGCCAGATATTCTCCAAAACTCCCCTTGACGGTCCATAAACGGCACCGGTACTTATGACATGATCTCCTTGTCCGAGAAAACTCATATATACCAAGTTGACAGCAGCCATTCCTGAGGCTACTGCAGATGCACCAAATCCATTTTCCAGTTGGGCGACCGCTTCTTCGAGATCGGTGATCGTCGGATTGCCCAAACGGGTATAAATATATCCTTTTTCTGCTCCCGAAAAACGATCTGCACCTTGTTGTGCATTTTCGAATGAGAAAGTGGATGTTTGGTAGATAGGGGTCACAGCACTTCCGTATTGATCCGGTTTCTGTCCTGCGTGAATCAATTTTGAATTGAATCCTTTTTTTCTTGTATCCATATTTTTATTTTTTTTATAATTTCTGCAAAGGTAAAGATACCCTTACGATATATATCTACTTTGTGTTCTAAATAAGTTCTAAATTATTTTATCAAAAAGCTAAACCGGTCAAAATTGCGAAGAGCAATACCAGTACCGCGGGCTACTGCACGAAGAGGATCTTCGGCTACATATACATCCAGTTTGGTTTTCTGAGCAAGCCGTTTGTCAAGTCCGCGAAGCAAAGCACCTCCGCCTGCCATAAATATTCCCGAACGATAACTGTCCGATGCCAATTCAGGAGGGGTCTTTTCCAGTGCGTTTAATACCGCCGTCTCGATTTTGATCAGGGTTTTGTCAAGACAGTATGCCACCTCAGCATAATTGACGGTCACTTCTTTGGGGATACCTGTTAGCAAATCCCGTCCATGAATAGCAATATCTTCGGGCGGATTTTCTAAGGTTGTTAATGCACTGCCGACTTCAATTTTTATTTTTTCGGCGGTACGCTCTCCGATGGAGATGTTGTGTTGCTTGCGCATATAGTCTATGATATCTTGTGTGAAATCATCTCCGGCGACGCGTATGGAGCGGTTGCTCACGATTCCTCCTAAGGCGATAACGGCGATTTCGCTCGTGCCTCCTCCGATGTCAATCACCATATTCCCGACCGGTTCCATAACGTCAATCCCAATCCCAATCGCTGCTGCCATAGGCTCATGAATCAAACGTACGTCTTTGGCTCCCGCTTGAATGGCAGATTCTTTTACTGCTCTTTCTTCGACCGCAGTGATTCCACTCGGAATACAGATAACCATTTTGAGAGAGGTGATTAAGGGTCTTTTTTCCCAAATCATTTTGATCATCTCCCGAATCATATATTCGGCGGATTGAAAGTCCGCAATCACACCATCCCTGAGTGGACGTATAGTCCGGATATTTTCATGTGTTTTGCCATGCATCAGCATCGCTTTGGTACCTACGGCAATGATCTCTCCCGTAGTCCTGTCTATGGCAACTATAGACGGTTCATCTACTACTACCTTGTCACCTGAAATGATCACGGTATTGGCAGTGCCTAAATCTATAGCGACCTCTTTTGTGAAAAAAGAAAATAATCCCATCTATTCTTATTTTTTTTAAATTACTGAAAACCTGTTATTTAATTTACAACTTTTCATCCCGCAAAAGTAATACTTTTTACATCACAAAAAACAATTAATTATTGTTTTAACTTTAATTTCAAAATATTTCATATGCCCTATCTGATTGAGTACGGGATTTAGGGAGGTGCTTCTGTGAAACGAAAACATCTTCTCTGAGAATAAAATATATGCAAGATTTTTTGGAAAATGCTCTGATTTCGCTTGCATTTTATTATTGAAACTATTATGTAATCCATCCTTCTTCAACTGTTTGAGAGTTTTTTAGCAGACCCTAGATATGTTTTCTCTTTGCCATGTTTGTCTTTTGCTCATTTTGAATCGAGACGGTGAGGTGCATATCAAAAAAACAGCCACAAACACACAAATAGACCTCTGTGATTCACGACCTATTTGCTTATTTGTGGCTGAGATGGCAGGCTTGGTAAGCTTTTACATTCCTAAAAGCATCTTCCCTTCCTCCGAAATCATTTCTGCCGACCATGGCGGATCAAAGGTGAGCTGTACATCCACTTCATATTCGGGATGTTTTACCTTGATGGCTTCGACAACGTTATTCACGATGGCATCTCCGATCGGACAGGCCGGCGTAGATAGCGTCATCAGAATATCTACATTGCCTTCGCCATAAAATTCTACTTTATATATCAATCCCAAATCTACGATGTTTACTTCTACTTCGGGATCCATTACAAATTTCAGAATGTTCCAAATCTCTGCTTCTTTGTTTTTTATTTCTTGGTTTTTTTCCATTTTTATTATTGTTTTATTTTTGTCTTGTGTAAAATTATTTTGAATAAATTGAGGTTGTATATGATTGCCGTGAGCAACATAAATCCACTTCCTATCTTAATGATTATCTCTTGTCCCGAAAGTATGCCGACGATGAATGCAAGGATGGAGATAATATAGGCGTAGAAGTGATAGTCACCGATTTTTTCCGAGTACAATTCTCTTGGCAATGGTGTTTTTGTTTTTCCAACCCAAGACTGATATCTGTCCAGCCAGATGATAAACGGTATGGTTTTATAGGTTTGTCCCAAGATGATAGCTGAGATAAACATATACAGGAATGAAAAAATATAGAGAATTTCAAAACGCAATGATAAGGTTGAATCGGTGATGAAATAGCTTACTATTCCGATGACAATCGGAGCAAACAAAAAGAGAACGGACAAAACGCTTTGCTTCATCCCTACATCCAATTTTTTTCGCATTCTTTTTTTATACGATTGGTGAGCATACAATATAAATAGTATGATTCCTTCTGTCAATAATATCCAAAACAATGCTGTAAGTATCGCATTGTCAATAAAATACCAGTTGAGTATAAGGCCGGTGATTCCTCCCTGAAATGAATAAAAAGACCATTTCATATAATTCTCATTCAGTTGATGAGAGACAAAAAACATAGGAAGTAAGATGCTCCCGACACCGATAATCAAACTCGTAAACCATCCTAAGACACCCATATTGGCATGCATTCTGAGAAATTCGAGATGGGTGTGTGAAAGGAAATTGTATTTGTAGTTGAGTGCCATCAACAAACCAAATAATGCAGTCATTGACAACCAAAACATAGCTGCCCAAATATATAAACTTTGGATCGTTCTCTTTGATGACCGTAATGTGGAGACGACCACATTAACAATAAATAACAGTACGGAGCTGTACATCAAAATGGATACATAAGGCATCATTTCGATGAAATCGTTTACCCAAAATATATATACCATCCAAGCAACGGAAATACCAAAAATAACGAATGTGAATTTAGCCAGATTTTCGCTGTAAAGACCGACTTCATAAACCACAGGTATCAATTGGTATAGTGCTCCCATTATGATCATTACTCCCCAACCCAAAGCGGCAATATGTGTGATGGCGAGCAGATGGGCTTCAAAATAGTGTGAAGTCATAAAACTATCGCCGAAAACCAACAGTACGGCACTTACCAGAAAAGCAAGCCCGGCAAAGGCAAAATGAGGCATCACGACTCCCAATGAAGGAGCATTATTGGTTTGCATATTCATAACTACCTATTTGAAAATGAGTAGCTTGACATTGTTGTCGTCTGCCTTATATGTCAAAATGCGAAAATCACGACTCTCCAACTCAGGCTTTAAATATTGGGGAACCCTTTCGTGGTGAACATATAAGGCTTCTCCTTCTTTCAATTCCTCGATCTTCTCAAGTATCGTCATCATCGGCTCCGGCATCTCAAGACCTCTTACGTCTATGTCGAGAAGTTTCCCTGCATATTTTGCCAAAGTCGCCTCAAATTCACTGTTATTTAAATTTTGTGAATTCTCGAGATTCTCTTCTATTGAGTCTTTCGTCTTCTGAAAATACGTCAATACCAAACCATTTTCACGCTCAACCCAACTTCTATATCCTTTGCTTTTTAAAACATTGATTAGAGGTAATGGCTCAAAAGTGTTGATAACACGCAATACTTCTCCTTCTTCCAAGGTCTTTATTTTTTTCATAATGCTCTGAAACGGATCTATTCCTTTCTCCAAATCCTCTCTGGCATCCAACTCTATAACTTTCATATTTGTATATTTTCTATTTCCAAATCTTTTTCTTCTTCTAAATCCAAATCCCCTTCTATGAGAATCGTTATTTTTAAACAATTCTTCCTCTTCATTGTTCAGTTCAACCTCAAATCCAATCTCTTCCAACTTCCTCAAAATCGTGTTTATACTTACACCTCCTATTCTGGATGCATCTCTTATACTGACCCTGCTGGCAAGTGTTCTTCTCAAAACAGGATTCTGCAATTTCTTGAAATTCTTATTAATTGATGCGATTACTTCAATTGTCTTCGGATTTTCCTCAATCAGAGTTGAAATCTTAGTCGAAGCATTTATCTTATTTTTTACTGTCATTTGTTACCATATTATTATCAATGTTCAATTAACAACAATGATTTAAGATAGTTCATTCTAAATAATGAAGTTGTGAGTGTATAAATTTTTATTGTATGAGCCTTTTTGTAATGTGTACATAATCAGAATAATAACTGGTTATTTCTCTCCTCATCATAATGACATATGTAAAAATATCAGCCTGAAATGAACATTTCTTATTTAGAATAGTTTTAGATAACAAAATATGAAATAAAAAAATAAATAAAAATAAATTGTAATGAAAAAAATTAATGTATTAGTAGTTTTGATAAGCTTGGTAATAGGAGTAAATGCCCAACAAGCAGAGAATGCAGCCGCAATCAATAAAGCGGGACGTCAACGTATGCTGAGCCAACGAATGATGAAAGATTATTTAATGATAGGTGCGGGTGTAAAAGTCGAAAGTGCCAAAAAAGAATTGGATGCTTCGGTAGCTTCTTTTGAAGAAACATTTTTAGAATTGCAAGATTATGCACCCAACCAAGAAATCGAGGATGCTTTGGCAGCAGTCGAAGAACTTTGGATGCCTTATCGTATGAATGTGGTTTCCGAACCGGATAAAAAAATGGCAAGTATTTTGCTCTCCCAATCTGATGAACTTTTGCAGGCTTGTCATCAAGTAGTATTGAAAATTCAAGATTATTCCAAGCAAAATTCTGCTGAACTGCTCAATGTAGCCGGTCGTCAACGTATGCTTTCCCAACGGATTTCAATGTATTATACCGCATTTTATTGGAAGGTAGAGGACCCCGCTATAGTTCCTCAATTCAAAAATGCAATTACAGAGTTTGCCGATGCTTTAAATCTTCTTTCAACATCCGAGCTAAACACGGACGAACTTAATGCAAAATTGAAAAAAGTGAAAATGCAATGGGAGTTCTCCAAAAAGAGCTTCGATTTGAGTTCCGGAAATCTTATGCCAAGTCTGATTTTTGTAACTACCAACTCCATTTTGAAAAAAATGAACACAGTGGTTGACCTCTATCAGAAAGTTATGGTTTCGCAAGAAAAACATACTTCATAAATCAAAATCTATACAATGATAGCCTGATAATCAGTTATCTGTAAGGTTTATTTGGCGAGAATGAGCGAACTGCTGAAAAGCTCAAGTGTTTGCTCATTCTTTTTTCATAACTTTACAATGGCGCTTCTTTTTCAGTCTGCTTATTCGATCGATTGAAAAAAGTTATCCGAAAAAAATTAAGACGTTAAACAGATAACAAAAGAATTATTTTTTTATTCCAAAATTGTGTGTACCTTTGCATATTATTTGGGGTTGATACCTGTAAAGAGAGAATATCGACAATTTTAAAGAGAAAGTAATATGAGGATAAAAAATTATTTGTTTAGTATGCTTCTCCTGTTTCCAACTATAGGAGTAATAGCACAAGGGATGACAGATGCGTCTGCTATCAATAAAGCCGGACGTCAACGAATGCTCAGTCAACGGATGACAAAAGACTATATGATGATAGGTGCGGGTGTCAAAGTGGATGCCGCCAAAAAAGAACTGGATGCCGCCGTGGCATTATTTGAAGAACAGTTTTTGGAGTTACAGGACTATGCTCCGTCCCCCGAGATTGTTGCCGGGTTGGAAAAAGTAGAGGAATTGTGGATGCCATTTCGTATGAAAGTGGTCAGCGAACCGGATGTCAACGAAGCGATACTGTTAATTGATGAAGCCAATGAATTGCTCAAAGCTTGTCATCAAGTAGTCTTACGCATTCAAGAATATGCTAAAATGAATGCTGCCAAATTGGTCAATGTATCCGGACGGCAAAGAATGCTTTCGCAACGTATTGCTATGTACTATACCGCTTTTTATTGGAAAGTGCCCAATCAACGAATTGTTCCCGATTTTGGTTCCGCTGTTGATCAATTTGATGAAGCATTGAAGTTTTTACAGGCAGCTCCCGAAAATACAATGGAAATTACCAAAATATTGAAAAAAACCGAAATGCAATGGCAGTTCTCAAGAAAAGGATTTGACCTTAATTCCGGTCGCCTGATGCCGAGTGTAATTTATGTGACAACAAATTCAATTTTGAAAAAAATGAACACGACCACCGGTTTGTATCAAAAAGTAATGGAGGATTTACAAAATGAGTCTGAGAACAATGAAAAGTAAAATAGTGGTTTTATTATTGTTGATTGGCAGTGTACAACTTTCCGCAGCCAACAAACATAAAGAAATTTTAGAAGCAACTAAAATTGCTTGGCAGCAAAGATCACTCTTGCAGTCAATGATGATTAGTTATATGAAAAATGGTGCCGGATACGGTACGGAAGAGGATCTCAAAGTGCTTGATTATTCCATCGCACAATTTGAAGAAAATCTG
>CAZLTF010000470.1:0-8375 GCA_964562195.1 uncultured Bacteroidales bacterium
GGCTTTAAGGTTCTCTTTGGTCAAAATATTGATGCCGCGATTGTTAACCTGAACGTGTTTGAGAAATGGATGGGCGTGTTTTCCAAAGTTTTCGGAAATAATCCCACGTTCAACAGGCCAAGGGAGTTTGCCTTTGTTGGAGGCAAAATCATCAGACAACAATTGCTCTTCGGGTGTAAGTGCAAAATTCTTAGCACCTTTTTTGCCGGATTTTTTGGATGCTTTTGCAATTTCTTCGGCAATGATTTTTTGGATTTTTTTTGCCAAACGCTGCCTGATTTTTTCATTCTCTTGAATTTGTTGACGTAGTTTTTTTTCTTCTTTGCTCAACTCTTGAATCATCTCATTTCTTTTCTTTTTTTCTTCGAGAAGTTTTTCTTTTTCCACATTCTGCGAAGAAAGCAGTGCCAATTTTTCTTCTCTCTGTTGCTTAAGCAAGCTTTGTGTTTTTTCGATTTCCTCTTGTGTTTTTTCGATTTGTGCAGCTTGTTTTTTTCTGTATTCGGAATATTGTTCCAAATATTTGATTCTTTTAAATGCCTGATTTACATCTTCCGAAGCGAAGACAAAGACGATCTTTTGATATGAGCTTCGCGTCTTGTATGCATTGTAGATGATCTTTGCATATTCATCTTTTAAACTTTTGATGTCTGACTGAAGATTTGCCAAAAGTTCATCATTTATTTGTATCTGATGATCAATAGCTCGAATTTGTTTATTCACATTCTCGATCAAATTTTCCCGGCTTTGAATTTGTTTTTTCACCAAAATGAACTCATTATAGGTAGCTTTTTTGTTTTTTCTAACTTTCTTGAGCAAGGAAGCGGCAAAATGAATATCTTTTTCTATTTTTTGTTTTTCTTGCTGCAGTTTCTTTTTGCTTTGTGAAAAAACAAGTGTAGAACTAAATAGCAAGAGGAATATTATCAAGCCCGGTATAAATCTCATATACGTATATTTGTTAGTCTCATCAAGATCAATTCTCAATGAAATGCAAAATTAAACATTATTGTAGTCATTTGATTTAGAATTTTAAAAAATTTTTTGTCTGTGTTTGACCAACTTTATATTTTTGAGTATTCTGTTTTTATCAATATCTATGGTCTGCTGAAAGTTTGAAAATGGATATAAACTACCCAAAAAGAGGGAATAATATAAGTTCGGGCTTATTGCCTTCGGAATTTACTGGGTGAGATATTGTATTTATCCTTAAATGCCCGACTAAACCAAGCAGGATCGTTAAATCCACATTGGTAAGCGATTTCGGAAATATTTAAAGAGGAGGTAGTAAGCAAGCTTTTGGCAACCGAAAGTCGAATTTCGCGAATAAAAATAGAGACTGATTTGCCATTTACGGCTTTCAACTTACGATACAATTGCGATTCGCTCATATTTAACTTATGAGACAAAAAGTTTGCATCCAGTTCGGATTTATCAATATTCTTTTCGATTATTGAGACTACTTTGTGAAGGAATATTTCTTCTCCTTGCAATTTTGATTTTTGGGTAATGTCAATATCTACCGCACTATATTTTTTACGAAGTAAAGTTCGCACTTTGATAAGTTGTTTTATTCGTACAAAAAGTTCATTTTTGTTGAAAGGCTTGGTGAGATATGCATCTGCTCCGTGTTTAAGCCCCTCGATACGGTCTTGTTCAGTGGCTTTGGCAGTAAGTAAGATAATTGGGATATGGCTACTGCGCTCATCTGTTTTCAGGGTTTCACATACTTCAAAGCCATCTTTGTATGGCATCATAACATCCGAAATAATGATATCGGGAATAAGTTTTACTGCGTCATCAATTCCCTGCTTTCCATCAGGAGACCATTTCGTGCGATATTTACCTGAAAGACAAGAGATAATGTAATTTGCGACATCAATATTATCTTCAATTATCAAGGCAAGAGGAAGATCGATTGAGTCATCCGGTTCTTCATCTATAAGTCTCATTTTTCCTTCGGCAATCATTATCTTGGGACTATGAGTATCTTGCATAGGAGCATTTTGTGATATGGGGATACGAATACAAAATTCGGTCATTTCTCCTTCAATACTATTTACCTCGATAGTCCCATTCATCAATCCTACCAATTCTTTGGTCAAAGCCAGACCGATTCCGGTTCCTTCACTCCTACGGGTTGAAGAATTATCAACTTGATAAAAACGGTCAAAAATATATTTCAAATGTTGTTCATTTATTCCAATTCCCGAATCTTGTATTATCAGAATCAATCGTTCCGCATCTTTACGGACACGAAAGATGATTTTTCCGTTTTCGGGTGTAAATTTGATTGCGTTGGAAAGCAAATTGGAAGCAATGATATTAATTTTATCCGGATCATAATCCATCATCAGATGTTGAATTTCTTGATAAAATAGCAATTTTATCTTATTGGCAGCTGCCATTGACTGAAAGGATTCGGTGATATAACGGAGATAGGAAATAATATCCGCACATATCAAATGAAGTTTCATCTTACCGCTTTCGATTTTGGACATATCCAATATTTGTTTGACAAGATGAAGCAGATTGTCACTACTACGGTCTATGGTGTCAAGTTTCTCGTCAAGATTGGTCTTGGTATTCTGATGAAGTGATTCTCTCATCTCATCTGTCATTCCTTTGATAAGTGTCAGAGGAGTTCTAAATTCATGTGTAATATTGGCATACAACCTTGACTTGAGATCATTTATTTCTTTTAGACGTTTTGCCTCTTTTTGTTCGATCAACCTTTTTACACGAAAATGATAAATACCGTAGATGGATAGCATGATGATGCTTAGATAAATCAAATATGCCCATCCTCTTTTCCACCAAGGTGACAGGATATAAATATCCCGCACGGTAACAGCAGCATTTCCTTTATTATCCGCAAGCTTGGTTTTCAAAAAGAGCTGGTAATGTCCAGGAGGAAGTTTTGAATAATTAGCATATCTGTACTTGGAAGCAACCCAGTCTTTATCGACTCCTGTCAGCCTGTGAAAAAATTGTACATTTCCCCCATTGGTCAAAGCAAATGCCGAAAATTCAAACGATAAATTGTTTTGCTCATAATTCAAATAAAGTGGTCTTGATGACTCCGGATCATTCCACATATCACTCTCTTTATTGTTGATTTTCAAAGAACTAACATATGGAGTAATTTTCACCTCAAAAGTTTGCAAACTGTCCGGATAAAAAAAACCAAGCCCTCTTCTATATGCGATCGCAATTCTACCATCGGAGAGTTTTAACAACTTTGACACTTCTGTCGGATCTCTATTGTACCAAGCATCATATTTGGCCAACCCATCTTTTTCATTAAAAATAACATATTGATTTTTGGGAGTAACATATTTGGCGATTCCTTCGTCGGTACAAAAAATGAAATGCCGGTTATTGTCTTTTTCTATGCTTTTAATATTTTTGTTGATATTGTTTTGTGCCAATTGTATTCCCTTACCGGGACACATAGGATCAATAAATCCCAAACCTTTTTCTTTATTCAAACCCATCCAGATTGTATCAGATTCATGGTTGTAAAAACAATATGGCAAATAATCAACCTCTCTGTCAAAACATTGAAGATGATCTGTTTGTGGTTCATAATATCCATAAAAATGAGCGGCAATAAACCAGATACGTTTTTGTTTGTCAATTTTTAGATATTTAAATTCAAGCGTTATTCCCTTTTTCTTGGCATAAGCCAATAGCGATGGGATCTCTTCCAAAGCACCGTTTTGCAAATGAAGTTTTTGTAATCCGTAGAGGGCGCTGGAGACCCATATATTGGCTTCATAGTCTATAGCAATATCTGTATATAATGCAATCTTGTTTCTACGGGTATGAAGAGACTTCAAAGACTTGCTCTCTGTGGAAAATAAATATATCTCATCAAGGCAAACTATAAATAGTTGTCCGGAATGATACGGATAAATCCGGTTTACGTAAGCAATATTCAAATCATTTTCAATAATGGGGATTATGTGAAAAGTATTGTTTTTCAAATCAAAATAGTGTAAACCTTCTCCCCTGCCATATCCCAAATACAAGTCTTGCCTAACACTATCCTCATACATAGATGTCGGAAGATACCAATGTCCCTCATCTATCGGTTGAAAAAAATAATTGAAAAAAAAAGTATGATCCAGATTGTAGATGGAGACACCGTATTCCGAACTTAAACATACCAATTTTTGTTGATTAAAGAAATTGACATAGGAGGTGTATTTCTGTCCGGCAATATTTTTTTGACTTTTGAGAATACGATATGTATTGTTTGTTGTGTTTAATACACAGATGCCATCGGTAGAGCTAAACCACAGTTCTTCTGACGATTTTTCTTCAATGGGTATGATTGGTTGGACCTTGGTAATATTGGAAAAAATAGGAGATTTATCGGGTGATTCAAAAACCTCCCTTTTGGTATCAAAAATAAGCATTGCAGAATACCATGTGCCGAGATACAATTTTTTATTGGAATGTGTGGCAATTTTTACAAAAGTATTTAAAATCCTGTTGTCATCGGTATTGTCATTATAAAAAAGCGAAAGTTTCTCCGTATATTTATTAAACTTTAATAAACCGGACAGACTCGCAAGCCAAAGGACAGAATCATTACTTATATCTTGCTTTATATCCCAAATCTCATTTACTCTTTTTTTACTTATCATTTGATATTCAGGAAGTTTTTGTGAATATGAAAACATACGAAATCTACCATCCTTAAATTCAAAATTGACAAGTCCTGATTTAGTTCCTAACCAGAGTTGATTCTCTTTGTCAAGATATATACAATTGATAGAAGACAAAAAACGGGAAGAATCATTGTCCGGAGGATAATTTCGCAAATCATAGGTGTGCGGATCAAAAACACTCAACCCCTGATCCGTACCAAAAATAATTTTGTTAGAAATAGAATCCCAACAAAAAGCATTTCTGTGGATAGAATTTCCAATTTTTATCTCACCTTGATCTGAATGATCATAAAAAAAACGGATAGAGACTCCATCCCATCTACATATACCATTATCGGTCGAGAACCAAAGAAACCCACGATCATCCTGCAGCGCACGAAACACATTATTTGCTGACAAACCGGACGCTTTATTCAGTATTTGTGGGTTCTCAAAAGAAACCTGTCCAAAACTCCCAATATAAAGCATCAGAAATGCAAAAAATAGATAGCGATATGTCTTTTGGTATATCATTTGTGTTATTATAAAAATACTTCATTATATAAAGTGTATCATCAACAAAATCAAGATATTACATATGGTTAGCATCCTAAAATTATCCAATCTCCACACATCTGTTTTTTCTTACATTCTTTGTAATCTTACCTCATCAATACTACGAAAGATACCCATCAAAACAAACCGGTTTTTTATCATAAACCGACCGTACAAAGTTACGCATTTTTGTTTCACCCTTTCTTTTATTTTTCAAAAAAACTCTAATTAGTACAAATCCAACATCTGCCAAAAAACCAATAAATGGTATTGGTATCAAAGCGGATCCACATCAAGTATGACACGTACTCCTTTAAACTCGCCTTGTGAGAAGAACAGGTCAATTTGTTTTTGCAACACATCTTTAAATTCATCTAATTTTTTGTTGCGGGGTATTTTGACCATAATCTGTTTAATATACATATTGCGAATACGTGAGACGAATGGATATTCAGGACCTAATATCAAATCTCCGAATACGGCTTTCAAAATTCTTCCCAAGCTGGCAGCAGCCGGATTGAGGACGCGAAAATCTTTATGCAAAATTTGAAGATGAATCAAACGGAAATAGGGCGGATAACGAAATTTTTTACGATCATTCAACTGACTGAAATACATAGATCTATAATCATTTTCCATCACATAACGAATCGCATCATGATAAGGATTGAAGGTCTGAATAATCACCTTGCCGCGTTTTTCTTTTCTTCCGGCTCTTCCGGCGACTTGTGCCAACATCTGGTAAGCCCTTTCAAAAGCTCTGAATTCGGGAAAAAACAGAAGACTATCAGCATTCAAGACTCCTACTACGGACACATTTCCGAAGTCCAAACCTTTGGTAACCATCTGCGTACCTACCAAAATATCAATTTTTTTCTCATCAAAATCTTGCAAAATACTTTGATATGAATATTTACTTCGAGTCGTATCAAGGTCCATACGTTTGATAGAAGCATCCGGAAAATACAATGCCAAGTCATCCTCAATCTTCTCCGTACCGAAACCGTGCATTTTGAGATTATTACTCCCGCAAGAATCGCAAGTTGCCGGAACAGGACGGGCATATCCACAATAATGGCATTTCAATTGATTGGTAGATTTGTGGTAAGTGAGTGTCACATCACAGCTTTTGCACTGGGGCACCCAATTGCAAACATTGCATTCCAGACGCAATGAAAACCCGCGCCGGTTTTGAAATAAAATGATCTGCTCATTGTTTTTGAGCGCTTGGTCGATATGTTCCATCAAGAGAGATGAAAAATGTGATTTCATCAACTTTTTGCGAGTCTCAAAACGAAGGTCTGCCACCCATATTTCGGGCATCATCACATCTCCATAACGCTTTGTCATTTCAACCCGTGCATATTTTCCCTGTTCAGTATTGAAATAGGTCTCCAACGAAGGAGTAGCCGACCCCAATAAAACTTTTGCCTGATGCTGTGCTGCCAAAACCACGGCAACATCCCTGGCTTGATAAAAGGGAGGAGGAAAATGTTGCTTGTAGGAAGTATCGTGTTCTTCGTCCACGATCACGACTCCCAAATCTTGATAAGGTAAAAACAATGCCGAACGGGGTCCTATTATCAACTGATATGGTTGCCGGCTAAGCATCTTTTGCCATATTTCGATTCGTTCCTCATTGGAATAACGGGAATGATAAACACCTGCCATCGCACCAAAATATTCCTTCAACCGATTGATAATCTGCGTAGTAAGAGCAATTTCCGGCAATAGTAGTAATACCTGCTTATGTCTCTTCATCGCTTTGTCAATAACCTTAATATATACTTCGGTCTTGCCCGAAGAGGTCACTCCATGCAAGAGCACAGTGTCTTTTGTCTCCCAATATTTTTGTATCTTCTCCAATGCTTGCGATTGTTCTTCTGTCAAACGGATAGAATCCACATCCGTAGTCTTAGTATATGTTTTAAGCCGGCTGACAATCTTCTCTTCCAAGACAAAAATTCCTTTTTTTGCCATAGACAAAATTGCGGGATTGGAATTCTTGATATGCGAACTGATTTCCGATCTTTTGATGGAGGCTTCGATATTACTACCCGCAAGACGAAGAAAATACATCAATACTTCAAGTTGTCTTACGGATTTCTTTTCGAGAATGTCAAACAAGTCCTTCAACTTCCGCTCATCAAGATAGTCTTGGCTCAATCGAACATAAATAGCCGTTTTGGGACGATAACGCTCTTGCAATTCTTCTTCGTAGAGAATCACTTTCTTCTCATAAAGATTATTCAATATTGGGTGAACTTGTTTGAGCTCTATGATGGCAGACACTTCGTTGATAGTAAGCTTTTGTTGTAACTCCAATGCTTCTGCTATCAAAAATTCTTTCTCATTAAGACTGGTATAGTCACCTTCAAAATCGGGATGTAAAACGATTCTTGTTTCACTGCTTAATTTCAGTGCCGTAGGCAAAGCAGCATTCATTATTTCACCTTCGGTGGAAAGATAATAATGTGCCATCCATTGCCAAAGTCGATATTGGCTTTTGAGAAGCACTTCTCTTTTGTCAAGAACAGAAAGAATGTATTTCACCTCCTTGTAGCGAGGTACTTCTTCGTGTACCCTTATGATCACTGCCGTGTAAACCTTCTTCTTGCCAAATTGGATAATCACCCTTTTGTATGGTGCTACCTCTTCGTTCAAAGCAAAAGGAACGCGATAAGTAAACAAACCTTTGACCGGCAAGGGCAACAACACATCGACAAAAAAGGTTTTTCTTTCCACTGAAATCTACATTAATAAAATGCAAAGGTAAAGAAATATTTAATATTGAGAGATGAATACTTCTATGACTTTGCCTCCCAAAAACCGGAAGAATACCGATTTTTTCCATCCCATTATATCCACAAATATTTTCCATTTATTTCTCAAAATTTACAAAATTGAATAAATAGTCCAAGTTTTTGAACAAATAGTCCAAGCCTCTTTTGACCATCCAACTTAATTTTGCTGCATAAAAGAACAGCTAAATCTATGCAATATGGTGAAAAAGTAAAATCAATAACAAAAAAGATATTATTATGAAAAAATTAAAACAATTACTCGCAACAGCATTTATCATAATACTCGCAATTAACTCCTTCTCGCAGGGAGTAGGGATCAATACCGACGAATCCGATGCCGACCCTTCGGCTATGCTGG
>CAZLTF010000471.1:0-2629 GCA_964562195.1 uncultured Bacteroidales bacterium
ATATCGAAAAGAAAAAAACGCTTGATGTGCATCGATTGTCCAGACGATTTTTTCACCCTTCGGAACAGCAATTTATTCTATCGGGAGAAGATCCCGAAGAGATTTTTTTTAGAATATGGACATGGAAAGAGAGTTATATCAAATGGAAGGGAGGAAGTCTGCCGGCAGACCTCCGTAAATTCAATATACAAATAAAAGACAATTCTTTGCAAGTCTATGAAAATAATAAAAAAATTGATCGGCTTTTTCTCAAAGAATACAGATGGAAGGACTATTTCATTTCCATTTGTTCGGAAGAAAATCATTTTCCACAAGACATTATCCAAATCTAATAAGAACAAAATAATAACAGAAAGTGAACACAATAGAAGCTGTATATCAAGTATTTAACAAAAGTCAAAAAATAAGCATCGACTCCCGTCACATTGAAGAAGGGAGTATTTTTGTCGCCTTGAAAGGTGAAAACTTTGATGCACACCAATTTGTGCAATCCACGATAGATCGTGGAGCTGTCCTTGCGATTATTGACAATCCCGATTTTCGGATCGAAGGAAAAACAATTTTAGTCGAAGACAGTTTACAATTTTTGCAACAATTGGCCAATTATCATCGCCGGCATTTTCAATTTCCGATCATTGCCATCACCGGCACCAATGGCAAGACTACAACCAAAGAGCTATGTCTATCCGTTCTGAATCAAGAATTTAAGGTGAAAGCTACCCAGGGCAATCTAAACAATCATATCGGCGTCCCTCTGAGTCTTCTTTCATTTCCCCTTGATTTGGATTTTGGAATCATCGAAATGGGAGCAAATCACCCCGGCGAAATTTCATTTCTATGCTCTATCGCCGAACCCGATTACGGACTTATTACCAATGTCGGGAAAGCTCATCTCGAAGGTTTCGGAAATCTGGCAGGAGTCCTGAAAACAAAAACGGAACTCTATGCTTTTCTACAAAACACAAACGCAAAAGCCTTTGTAAATCAAGACAATACTATCCTTTCCAAACATCCTCTCCTCCCCACTCCTATTTTTTACGGAAGAGAAAGCCAAGCACTTGTACAAGGCTCAATCGAAAGCAACAAGCCTTATCTCTCGGTGCGTGTCAAAAGCAAAAATGAAGAAATACTAATCCATAGCCATCTCATCGGAGCATACAATCTCGAAAACATACTTGCCGCTTCTTGCATCGGAAGCTATTTCGGACTATCACTGCCTCGCATTCGATCCGGAATCGAAAGTTATAAACCTCAAAATATACGATCGCAATTTATTGAAAAAGAACATAATAAAATTATTCTTGACGCATACAATGCCAACCCTACAAGTATGAAAGCAGCTATCGAAAACTTTGCTTCCTTAGAAGAAAACAACAAATTGGTAATACTTGGAGATATGTTGGAATTGGGGACGGATAGTCAGAAAGAACATCAAAAGATCATTGATTTACTTACAAAACTTGAAATAAATACAATTTTAACGGGAAAAGAATTTCAACGAACTCAACATCCCTTCCGGCATTTCAAACAAACTACTGATATTATCCGCTATTTGACAGAAAATCCTATTCAAAATCATCTCATTCTAATAAAAGCCTCTCGTGGAATCCATCTTGAAGATGTATTGGACAGTATTCAATAATTTTGTTAACTTTGCACAAAAAAAAATATGCGTATCTTTGTAGTATTTCTATTGTTGATTTTATCCTTCTTTTATGTAGGTGCTTTGTTGCTCCCAAAAAATTTAAACGTAGAAGAGAAGAAAACAATTCACAGCCCAAAAGATTCTGTCTTTCAACAGCTTAATTGCCTAAAAAAATGGGAACGATGGAGTCCTTTTCAAGCCAACATCCTTGAAAACAAGTATTCGGGGAATGAATGCGGAAGCGGTTCACGCCTCGAATGGAAAGATGAAAAAAATACAGGTATCCAAAAAATTATTGCCTCCTACCCTGCCGACAGCATCGTTTATAGCTGGATATTCAATGGTGGCGATGAAGCCATTAGTAAAATGATTCTTAGAGAAAATAAATATGGTACTCAAGTTACTTGGAAGTTAGATGCCAAAATGAATTATCCTTGGGGATATTGGGTTAGTTATTTTCTACTCAAACCCAATACCGAAGCGACTTTTCAAAAAGGACTTCATAGACTTGACAGCCTGCTTATGAGATAAATCCAAATCTCTGAAAAGAGAAAGTGGCGAAAATCGAAAAAATGACCTTCCTGAAGGGTCGGGACGCTCTAAACCAACTTACTTTGTGGTGGGACATACTGGATTCGAACCAGTGACCTTCCCGAAGAGTCGGGACGCTCTAAAACCAACTTACTTTGTGGAAGAAAATTATTGTTCCGAAAGAACAACGAAACAGTGACCTTCCCGAAGGGTCGGGACGCTCTAAAACCAACTTACTTTGTGAAAGAAAATTATTGTTCCGAAAGAACAGCGAAACAGTGACCTTCCCGAAGAGTCGGGACGCTCTAAAACCAACTTACTTTGTGAAAGAAAATTATTGTTCCGAAAGAACAACGAAACAGTGACCTTCCCGAAGGGTCGGGACTCTCTAAACCAACTTACTTTGTGGTGGGACATACTGGATTCGAACCAGTGACCTTCCCGAAGGGGCGG
>CAZLTF010000472.1:0-7629 GCA_964562195.1 uncultured Bacteroidales bacterium
ATCCGTGAATACGGCAAAGCGGATTTGGTTTATATTGATGATGTTTCTTTGTTTGACGGTTTTGACAATCCGCAAGTTTGGATGTCTCATGCCGATACGATTGTGGATATTCCTTCCGATTATCAGATAATTTGTTCTACCGGAAGCGTTATTGCCGGAGGCTTCAAAGTGGGCGAAGAAGAGACTTATGGTCTGCAATTTCATCCTGAAGTATTTCATAGTATTGATGGGAAAATTCTGTTGGGCAATTTCGTGAATGGAATTTGTGGAATGAAAGCGGATTGGACTCCGGATTCTTATATCGAAACGACTGTGGCGGCTCTCAAAAAACAAATTGGAGACGATCAAGTAATTCTCGGTTTGTCCGGTGGAGTAGATTCGACTGTGGCGGCTGCCCTTTTGCATAAAGCTATTGGAGATCAAATGACCGGAATTTTTGTAAATAACGGCTTGCTTCGCAAAAATGAATTTGAAGAAGTACTGGAGAATTACAAACAATTGGGTTACAATGTGATTGGAGTTGATGCTTCGGAAAGATTCTATCAAGCTTTGGAAGGCATCACTGATCCGGAAGCCAAACGAAAAGCCATTGGCAATACTTTTATCGAAGTATTTGACGATGAGTCTCATAAGATAGAAAATGCCAAATGGTTAGGACAAGGCACGATATATCCGGATGTCATAGAGTCCGAATCCGTCAAAGGTCCTTCACAAACTATCAAATCACATCACAATGTCGGGGGCTTGCCTGACTATATGAAACTCAAGCTGGTCGAGCCTTTGAGAATGCTCTTTAAAGATGAAGTTCGTAGAATTGGAAAAGAGTTAGGACTATCCGAAGCCTTTTTAGGAAGACATCCTTTCCCGGGTCCGGGTTTAGGAATAAGAATTTTGGGTAATATTACCAAAGAGAAAGTGCAGATTTTGCAAGATGCAGATGCGATATTTATTCAAGGATTGAGAGATTGGAATCTCTACGACAAGGTATGGCAAGCCGGCACAATCTTACTTCCGGTCAATACCGTAGGAGTGATGGGCGACGAAAGAACCTATGAAAGAGTAGTGAGCCTTAGAGCCGTCAGCTCAACCGATGGAATGACTGCCGAATTTGTACATTTACCCTATGATTTTCTTCAAAAAATATCGGGAGACATCATCAATCAAGTGAAAGGCATTAATCGAGTGGTATATGACATTAGCTCCAAACCACCGGCTACTATTGAGTGGGAATAACTCAATTGTACAGTATTTCAATAATACAATAATATAATGAATTTGAGAATTTCAAAAATGGAAATTTGATAATGAAATAAAACTGCAGTTGAAGTTTTTTGCCGGTATTGCTCTGATTGTAAATAATGAATGTGGTTTTATAAAAAAAGTAATTCTATTCTGAAAGAAAAAAGATGATAAAAAAATATTTTACCATAGTGCTTTTAATAGCAAGTTTAATACTCAATGCGCAAAGTGAAAGCGATACGATAACCTCACCCGTAAGAGATTGTAAAGACTTGATTTTCCCTTCGGTTATTTCTTTGACAGGAGTGACGATTCAGCTGACGGGAAAAAAACGTGAGTTTCAAAATTTCTTGCACCGTGAAATAGGGAAGACGGATACAAAGATTGACAATTACGTTCAATATCTTCCGGCAATACAAGTGGTAGCAGGAGGTTTTGTCGGGTTAAGGTCTGATTATCATTGGTTTGAACGAACAAAATATTTGCTTATTTCACAAGCTATCTCTTCAATACTCACGGTTAGTCTGAAATACATAACCCATGTGCAAAGACCCGATGATGGCTCTTTCAATTCATTTCCATCGGGACATACCAATTTGACTTTCGTAGGAGCGGAGAATCTTTATCAAGCTTATAAAGGTAGCTCTCCCTTATATGCTTATTCGGGCTATGTGATTGGTGTCACGGTAGCAACATTAAGAATGACCAATAACAAACACTGGTTGTCCGATGTGGCTTTCGGAGCAGGTATGGGAATGCTTGTTTCGCGTTTGGTATATCATTGGAAGCCTTTGAAAAATTGGAATCCATTCCGGAAAAAGAAGAATATTGCGATGATTGTAGTGCCGGTATATTCGGGAGAATATCTGGGGGCAAGTATGCAGATTAGTTTTTAGAAAGGCAGTTTGGATGTTTTTTGTTTGTTAACAAAAATTATCATTCACCATATCCGAATAAATACTATTTTTGCAAAAAAAAATTGCGATGAGTGATAGTCTGGTCATCATACCTACATACAATGAAAAAGAGAATATCGAAAAAATAATCCGTAAAGTATTTTCGCTGGAGAGAGAATTTCATATTCTTATTGTGGAAGACAATTCACCGGACGGTACAGCTGAGATCGTGAAACGTTTGATTCCGGAATTTGAAGGGAAGCTTTTTATCGAAGAAAGAAAAGGAAAGTTGGGTCTGGGGACGGCTTATGTTCATGGCTTTCGCTGGGCATTGAAGAGGGACTATCAACATATCTTGGAAATGGATGCGGATTTTTCGCATAATCCAGAAGATCTTGTTAGATTATGTGCTGCCTGTGAAGATGGTGCAGATGTGGCGGTAGGCTCGCGGTATGTGAAAGGGGTAAGCGTTGTCTATTGGCCTATGGGAAGGATACTAATGTCTTTTTTTGCTTCCAAATATGTGAAAATGATTACCGGATTAAGTGTTACGGATACGACTGCCGGTTTTGTTTGTTACAATAGAATCGTACTGGAAACCATAGACCTTGATACTATCAAATTTGTAGGATATGCCTTCCAAGTAGAAATGAAATTTAAGTCTTGGAAGCTTGGTTTTGATATCAAGGAAGTGCCTATTATCTTTACAGACAGAACCGAAGGAACTTCAAAAATGAATAAAGGAATATTCAAAGAAGCTGTTTGGGGTGTTATTCAGCTAAGAATTATGTCAATGACGGGGAAAATAAAAGCAAAAAAATAATATTCGCAATACATAATATTTTGATACCTTTGCGTTTTAATTTTTGAAAGAGGATATAATGAAGAATCGGATTTGCTATCTTACTATTGTACTATTTATCACCATAACTGTTTTTGGGCAAGATTCTTATTTCTCACAACATTATACGGCTCCTATGTATAACAATCCTGCCAATGCAGGTTACTACAAAGGTCTCAAAGCAAGAACCCATTATCACGACCAGTGGAGAGGTGTCAGCAATCGTATCAAAACCGCAAATATTAGCGTAGAATTTTCAGGAAGAGAATTGCCCGGAGGAGGAGGTATTGGTCTTATTATTAACTCGTTTCCCGAGTTTGATGGGATTATGAAATCAAGCGTCGGGATTGTCGCCTCATCACGGATACGACTGAGTGAAACTTGGATTGCCCAATTTGGAGTCAGTGGTTTTTTTATTCAAAACAATATGGATATCGATAGAGATAAATTCATCTGGAGCAAACAGCTGGACAATCGTCATGGGCTGCTTTATCCCGATATTACGGTTATGGACGTAAAAAATTATACCCATCGGTATTTTGATTTGAATGTAGGAGGTTTATTGGGATATGAAAGTGAATTTCGCGCTGCACGCATCGGATTTTCTGTGCATCATGTCACGCATCCCAATGTCGCATTTTTAGATGACAATACCGTTCGTTTGCCTCTTAGGTATTCATTGGAAGGTGATTTCGCATTTCTATCTGCCAAAAATATTTATGGTGTTGTTTACCATCCTTCCTTCCTTTTTGAGATTCAGGGCAATATCCCAAGCTACAATATAGGAATTAATTTTGCCAAAAGTATTTTTTACGCAGGGGTATTTTATCACCAGTCTTCAATGGCAAGCTCCTTCAAGACGATAACTCCGGATATGGGAGTTGTGATTCCGTTGAATGATAAAACACAACGTCTGAAAATAGGCTATAGCTATGAGATCCCTCTGCAGGTAGCAGGGGACATCGGTGGGGTTCACGAGATTACCCTGCGTTATGAATATGATGCACTCCAGTTGATAAGATCTTGGAAATTATTTCCCATCGGAAATCCCGATCTCAAAAAACGTCTTCGTTTCCTATAAAACAAGCTTTACACCTTCCAGCAATATTATCATTTCAATCCATTTGGACGAGTCTGTGACGGTGTCTTTCCGAATGTCTTCGGCGATTACAAGAAATGATTTTTTGTCAATAAGAAACCGGTTTCCCTCTTTTTCTACTTCGTAAAATGTATCAGTTGCCACAATCTTGGATTCTATTCCGCTATCGTCCCTATAGAAAATCGAATTGCCGGAAGCCAAATAATAGCAATCTCTATCTTTTTGGTATGCTTCAAAATTCAAATACAGATGAGGTTTCTCCTGATATGGAGCGCCCGAAGTAGGGCAGAAAGTATTACAATTGCCACATTCATTGCACCAGTCTGCAAGATGAACGATTTGATGTTGCTGAGTTATTTCAAAATGAGAAGCCGGATTTATAGACTCCTTGCCATATCGAATCGAAATAGCATAAACAGGATATTTTTTCACTTTCGTATCATAGGCAAACAGAGCCAAATTGGGACAGACCGTAGTACAGATATTGCATACTTCGTCACAGAGCATACAACGTGATGCTTCTTCTATTGCCTGTTCTTGGGTGTAAGTTGATGATAATAGTTTGAAGTTTTGGCGATCCGAAATATTCAATTCTTGTACTTTTACAGCATCGGTTTTGGTATTTCGTTTTTCAAAATGCCAACGTTTATTTTGCTCTTTTCTCCCATCGGGAAATGAACCGGAGATTGTCAATCCGCTTCGACCCACGATTTCCAAAGCAACGTTTTTTCCGTCGGCTACCGCCTGAATAATTGACAATCCACCGTTGAGCGCATCGCCACCTATGAAAACATTCTCTTTTCGCGTATGAGTGTTATGCAAGGAATCATATAAAATTGTATTATCTACGAAGTCCAAAACTTTTGATTGTCCGAAAGCCGGAATGACCAGATCCGCTTCATATTCAACCAATTTTCCTTCAATGGGAATTGCTTTTTTTCTCCCGTCGTTTCCTGTTTCTCCCAAGTGCATCTTCTGCATTTTTACAGCTGTGACAAAACCGTCTTTGCCAATAATTTCGACCGGAGATAGTAATTCGGATACCTCGATTTTTTCTTCCAATATTGCTTTGATTTCTTCTTTGTCGGCAGGCATTTCTTTCAATGTCCGACGATAAAGCAGACGTACATTTCCTCCTTTCTCGATCATCCGGTAAGCTGTTCGGGCTGCGTCCATAGCCGTATTCCCACCGCCGAAGATTATTATGTTTTTGTATTTCTTGCGGACTTTGCCTGCTTTTACTTGAAACAAAAATTGCAATGGGTCAATCACTCCTTCAAGCTCGATTCCTTTCAGAGGAATATGTTTGGCATCTTGTGCTCCCGCCGCAATATACACATAGTCATATTTTTGCATCAAGCGGTCAAATTCAGGCTTATCAATTGTATGATTATAGTGAATTATTACCCCCATATTTACAATCCGGTTCAGATCCATCAGATATTCCTCATCCGGCAATCGAAAATGAGGTATTGCAGCGCTAACCATACCCCCACTTTGACTCTTGGCTTCAAATATTTCTACTTGCAGCCCTGCTTTTCGCAAATAATAGGCGGCGGACAAGCCCGAAACTCCTGCGCCGACTATGGCGATTTTTTTGCTTGTATTTATGGTAGGAGGAGTCTCGATATTTTGATTAACGTATTGTGATACAAAACGTTTGATACCTCGAATATTCACCGCTTCATCATAATTGATACGCGTACACCGCGAATGACACCGGTGATCACAGACCATTCCCGTGGTGTGCGGAAACGGATTCTCGCGAAGGATTACTTCGTATGCTTTTGTAAATTCTCCCCGTGAGGTGTAATACATATAGTCGGGGATGTCTTGATTTGTTGCACAATTTTCTACACAAGGAGCTGAAATACAATCAAATGCATCCAAATGCCTTTTGCCCTTAATATTGGGTTCACCCAAAAAATCTTTTTTATAAGCTTTGTTGTTTAAAACCTCTCCGGCATAAGAAATGAGATTTTGTTTTGCCGCTTCGCGTAAATTTGAGCTTCCGGATTTTTGCAAAATATAGGCTTCGATACTGTCCGTATTTGCAGTAGAAAACACCTTGTCAAGCTTCTCGGCATAATGTTTTAGCAAACCATAGCCACCGGGTTTCAAAATGTCCGAACATACCGTCGCCGGTAAAAGATTGGCAGAAACAACATCCGCAATATTATGAACATTTACTCCGCCGGAGAAACTAATATCCAGCTCCCCTAGAAATTCCTCTTGCAAGCGTTTGGCAATCTGAACCGTTATCGGATGCAGTGCCTTGCCGCTCATATACATCATCTTTTCCGTTTTTGGAAAAATATCTTTATGATTTTCGCTTTCTAATGTGTTGGAAAGTTTGATCCCGAAATGTAGTTTTTTTCTTTGAGCAATTTCACGCAAATTGTGAAGCATAGGTATGGCATCTTCATATTTCAAGTCGTGTTCAAAAGCTTCATCGGGAACTTTCGTTTCAAACGCATTATCACTTAATATTTTTCGCAATTCTTTACCCAACAAGGTAGGGTTTAATTTCACGGTAGTGTGTATCCCTTTCTCTTCCAAAAGATAACGGGCAATTTTTTCAATTTCCTCCGGTGGAGTTCCATGCATCGTAGAAAGGGTAAGATTGTCCGAGATACATGAATCAATATGAATCGCATCAATATCGGGGCAATAAGCACGCAAAACTTCTACTTTTTTCAGGATAAGCTCTTCCGCATTTTGAATCGTATCCAAAAACCACTGGACATTCTCATTCAAAATACCTTTCATATTGTAGCCAATGCTCATGTTGAAAATAAAACCGGGCGTATTTCCTTTATTGCCAAATAATTGATAGTTTAAAATATGCAATAAAATCCAAGCATTCACATACTGGTCCAGTGCTTCTTTTATTTTCAATTCTTGCGACCATTCACAGTTATATCCTTCATCTTGCATATCGATACAAGGTTTCGCAACTTCGATTTCATCCAAGGTTTGAATGGTTTTCAATTCCATAAACCGTGCTCCGTTGAGCCATGCAGCTACGATGTTTTGTGCCAGCTGTGAATGCGGTCCGGCAGCCACTCCATACGGTGTCTCCAGATACTTCCCATAGCGCCACATCCCAATCTTATTGTTGAAATCCGGCTTAAAAAAATCTTCAACAGGAAAACCGAAAATGGCATTTTGATCCTGTATTTGTTTCTGTATCATTTGATACAACTGCTCAATGCTCAATATTGAAAATCTATCCGTCATTTATTTTGATTTTACTACATTCAAATAATATTTTACCTGATCCAGAAAATGGTTTACATCCGATTCGTCCTCGATTTGAATCATCAAATCATAAAACATAGCCTTCGTTTTGTTTGTATTTCCGATTTTCATCTTGGCATGTGACAAGCCGACGATATATTTAATTACAAAAGAAGAAGAGAAGCTCAAATCCAATAAGACATCCGGCCGGCTCTGAATAAATCCTTGTATGAAATCACTTTTGGGAATTAAAAATGAATTTAAGTCGTTCATATTGAAGAAGTAACCAATGCCCGAGGATATGAGATAGGAAG
>CAZLTF010000473.1:0-11006 GCA_964562195.1 uncultured Bacteroidales bacterium
AATAAGACAATAAAGGAAGTAATGTAATAAATGTTGTGCATTGGTTTGACTTCCTTTGCTTTAAATTCTTCAAAGAACCTATACGCTAAATATACGGCTACCAATCCGGTCAATAATAAAATAATTCTGTCTAATACTGTAATTGCAATTTCCATAATAATTAAAATTTTAATGAATACTTAAACTAAACTAAATTACAAGCGCCAAAATTATTAAAAAAAAGACTGAATGGTATTTTATATTTGCCCGAAATACAAATTTATAGTCATTCTAAATAGGTGAATGCCATTAACATTGTTGTTCCTACGTTAATCAAAGGCTAACGAAGGGATGAAACCGGAAAAAATATACCGGAAAAGTATTAATATATGTTCCGGTATATTTTTTTCTACTCTTCTCGCCTCTATTCGATGTCTTTTGTCGTATCTGATTCAACCAAAAACTGTTTGAAAATAGGTAATAATAAGAAGATAAGCAAACCTAATGATAAACTTCCTCCGATTACCCATTCAAAAGAACCTCTTATTACCGCATTCCAATAAGTTGCTATAACGGAAAAAAGTGTTGCCATCAACAATGCATTATATGCCCATCTCTTGCGTAAAAATACAAACGGAACTAATAATATCATCATATATGAAGCAAGATAATTTCCATATCCTCCCAAGAACAGTGATATTGTATTGGGGTTGTAGGATGGGGTAGATTTTTTTACGACTACTTTATCAACGGATTTATCTTTACGTACGATGTCGATTGCCTCATCTGCTTTGATATTGTCCATTTGTTTTTGTGATACGGTCGTCAATGCGATTGCATCGTAATAATCCAAATTGGTGATTTTGTTTCCTAATGGATTGTCATATCTTTGAAGATTGGGGGTGTCTGTCAGGTATTCGGGGATAAATTCAAAATAGCGAACACCGTGTTGTGCATTCATAAACACCATTCCGGCTACTACTCCGATACCTGTATATACCACTACCTTGAGCAGTTTGTTTTTGATGGTATCTTTGTCCATCAGCAGGAAGGTAAAATAGGCGATCAAACCGACAACCATAATCATTAATACAGGTGGAGCTTTTACTACATCTGCAGGGGGAGGAGCAATGCCGGGAACCGGACCATTGGAATAATCGGATACGATAAGCACCATCCAAGGGATGAACATGGTCATTCCTGCTACCGAGGCGATGGCTGCCACTCCAAGACCGGCAGCTCTTGCTTCCAGACTCCCTTTGAAAATCTTATATGCCAAGATCAATAGTAAAGCACCTCCGAAGGTGAACAATAGCATCCATATTTCAAACGTCGCTCCCAAAATAGGTACTGCAGTGTAGAAATCGGGATCAAAAGGTATTAATCTTTCCATAACGGAGCGCAATGCCAGTTTTAATGTGTACATCGCTTGTGTAGGAGCTACAAACAATAAGTACAGCCCCACTGCTGCTGCTACTACTGCAGCAATTAGTCGTTGATTTTTTGTTGTTTCTTTCATCTTTACTCTTTTTAATTAGTACTAAAATTTAATTATATATTTGCATTTTTTTTCTTTCTATTTCTTACTTCTTAAACAATACTCGTATGCTTTCTTTTATTTTGCTTTCTTCTTGTGATAAGTCGATCGTATAATTTGATAGTTCCCATTGCTTAACACAAAGCCGTATGGTCGCCAATGCTACCATCGCAAGTTGATCGGCTGTGAGATCATCTCTGATTTCTTTTTCTTTTTGCCCTTCTTCTATGATGTTGCGAAAATTGTTATGATTGATATCTAATATTTTTTTTGTCCTTTCCGAAAGTTCTCTCTCGTTTTTAAAGATTTCCTCAGCAAACAATATCGAAACAAGTGCAGGATTATTCCTGAAACGGGTAATATGGCTCTCATATACATATTCAATCTTTTCTATCGAACCCATAGAAGAGAGTGAAAGCTGCTCAATAAACTCCGATAGCTCTGCTTCAAAAGACTTCAAAATGGCTGCAAGTATGGAAACCTTGCTTTCAAAATGCCGGTAGATGGCAGACTCCGTAACTCCTACATTATGAGCAAGATTGCGAATGGTAAATCCTTGAATCCCCATCTTCGCAATCACTTGAATCGAGTTCTCTATAATATTCGCCTGTCTTTTTGTAAACATATTATAAAATTGTTAGTAAACGTTCACATACTTTAACAATGCAAATTTAGCATTTTTTTTTAAGCTAAATCAGATTTATCAAAAAAATAATATATTTAGAATGATTCTTGATAAAAACACAAGAAGTGGAAACCCTGTAGGTAGAGTTTGCCACTTCCCGTATCCTTGATGCTTTTTAAAACTTGAATGAGAGTTTTCCGTACATTGCTCTTCCTGTATGTAGTGGAAGTGTATTTAACATGTAGGTTGCAAATTCGGGAAACCATATACTTTCATCCAATAAGTTGTCTCCGTAAAATCCGAGTGTTAGTTCTTTTTCCGAGTCTATTCCAAATAATTTAAACAGGTGAATATTTGCATTAAACGAAAGCAGATTGTAGGCTGTTGCTTTCGGATTTAAGGTCTGTGTTATAGCTTCATCCGTAGTCTCATCAGTCATTCCTTTATTCTTTGCAATATATTCGGCAGAGGTGGGTTGACCAAAATATGAATTGAATATTCCTGCGGAGAATTTTTCATTGGTGTACATTAAACCGACTTTTGCCATCATATTGGGCCATACGGCCGCATTTTTGAAAGTGTTTCCATCTTTGTCTTGATCTCCTTCGTTTATTTGATATGTGAAATTGGCAAAGCCAATAAGTTGATCCGTGATATTTACTTTTCCCTCAAATTCTATGCCTGTGAAGTCAAATACTCCGATATTTTTAAATGTTCCATTTACTTCTTTCCCGTTGAAAGTATCATACACATGATCTGGATCAAATTGAATCTTGATCAAATTGCTCAAATGACTTCTATAGCCTGTCAGAGAGAGATATAGTTTCTCATTTTGATAAAATCCTTGCACTTCCATTGTGGTGATGAGTTCCGGTTTCAGATCTTTGTTGCCAAAATACATAGCATGCCGGACATTTGTTTCTTGTGGATACGGGCTTCTAAATGCAGTGCTGTATAATGCTTTGAAACCAAGATTGTCATTGGCATTGAAGATAGCCCCAAAACGTGGGGAAAAGTTGGCTTTATAACCCAATGGTTGGTTTAATTGTCCTCCTACAATAACTTTCAATTTGTCAAACATCGTATAATCCGCTTGTAAATAGGCACTCAATTTTTTATGGGAATCCATGATTGGGACTGTATCACCATCCACTACATTCATTCCGAAGATTCCTCCGGCAAACAAATTGAAATCAAATGTTCCTCCCACAACAAAGTTTAGGTTTTCCATTGGGTTGCCTTGAAAAGTGACTTCCGCCAATGCGTTCATGCTTTTTCCTTTGGGGATATAGAGCATATGACCGTCGGGATGAACCGTATCAAAAATATTTACTTGTCCCATCCAGTCTCTACCATTGAAGGTAAGGTCGCCGGCGAAGGAATATTTATCACTAAATTCATGGGTATAACCCAAATCCACAAAATTGTGCTTGAGCAATTTCACTTCGTCTCCCGCTTTGAATTTATAGGTAGTATTGATGCTGTCAAATTGCATCTGAAATTTCCACTTCAACGGTGGAATAAGAGCAAACGGGTTCATTTCTAAATGACTGGCACTGAGAGAGAAGGATTTGTAGTTTACATTTATGAAAATGGACTTATTATCCTTTGTCCATTTTTCGGAGCGCTTTTCTGCTTCTTGACCTTTGAATGATATGCCGGATACACCACCGAAATCACTTCCGTCGTCATCATACCAACGTCCACCGATATTGATGTTAAGATCGTCATTAATATAGACTCCGCCTCCGAAGTTAACATTTTTTGTACCGAAAGATCCTGCCATCACCGATGCTTGAAAGTGAGTTTCCTCGTCTGCTTTTGAAGTAATGATATTGATAACTCCTGCGTAAGCATTCGATCCGTAAAGGACAGAACCGGGACCGCGGATAATTTCAATTCGTTCTATACTTTCGACCGGAAAAGCATTGTAGAAAACACTGTTCATACCTCCCGTGATACCATCTCTCATTGGACGTCCATTTACCAATACCAATGTGTGTGTGTCAAAGAAACTGATATTTTGACCACGAATAGAAGCAACATTCCATGTAAATGTACCTGCATGTATCATATACATACTTGTCAGACGATTGAGGACATCCGAAAGGCTGGTAGAACCAAAATTTGCAATCTCCTCTTTGGATACAACACTTACAATACCCGGAGCATCACTGATTTTTTCTGCGGATTTGGAAGCGGTAGTTACCTCGATCCCCCATAGTGTTTCAATCTCTTGTGCATAAGAGAAATTCCCTATGCCCAATAACATAATCGTAATAATCGTAAACGCTTTTTTCATAATTTATTTTATTTGTGAATAAATAAACAAATATCTCGCACCCAATATTCACATATTAGCACAGATACATTGTTAAATCAAATTTTATTTGAAGTCCAAGAAAAGAGTAACCCAAACTCCTACTTTCTTGTCTTTGTAAATTGCGGGTTTGTATTTTGCCTTTTTGACAGCATCAATGGCGGCTTGATTTAGTTCGGGAAAACCTTTCAAAATGATGGTCTTCGTGGCTTTCCCTGTTTCATCAATGTAAATCTTGATATATACTTTTCCTTTTATTCCCTTTTTTCTTGCTTCCTTGGGATATTTGGGGGCAATTTTTGTTTTGAGTTTCGGAGGGATGTCATATTTGCTGACCTTCCGTGTCCTTTTGCTGATCGGAAATACTTTCGAATCCGTAATAAATCCCCATTTCCCTTGAAATTGTGTTGCCCAGCATTTTTCTTCTGGAAAATATTTGTAAACATAAACAATTGAGTCTGTAGGTACAAAAACACCTGTTAAGGCAGAAGAACAGCTAGGCTCGGTTCGCAGTTCAAACCCATCCGTGACTCTTGCCATCAGGGGTTTTCTCCCTTCCATTCCATATTTTGCAAAGAAGTTTGTTTTGGATATTAATTCCTCGTCAACAGTGGGTTTCATCTGTTGATTGTCTCCAACTGAATCAACCTGTTGGGAATAACCATATTGAAAAAACAGTATGGTAAGAAATATTAGAACATTTTTCATAGTCCTTTTTTTTAGTTAACAATAATTCTACATAAATACAATCACTCAATTAACTTAGATGAGTTAACGGGTTTCAATCATATCTCCCCATCATGTTGAAACCAAACATTAACAGTACCAAAATTATGCGACAAAGGTATAATATTTTTTTTTATATTTTACAAATATATTGTTTTTTTTTATTTTTTTTGTAAAATATTGATGTTGAGTGAATAACAAATGTATTTTTGTATGGTTTAATAGGATATTCTCTATTATTGTTTTTAACTACTATTGCTAAGCGCTACTTTTTTGGGTTGTTAATAGTGAATTGTAAATTTGGTGTTTTCTTAGGCTATGATAATAGTGTGGGAAAATATTATTCTTGCGTAGTATAATTTTGTTGAGGTATGGTTTTTTTATTGAATTTTGCACACTTATTTTATGTTGTGTATGAATACGATTGAGATTATCAATATTACCGGTTATTTAGCATCATTTTTTGTTGCTTTGGCGATGATGTTTACTTCTATTATCAGGCTTCGTTGGTTTAGCCTGGTCGGAAATTTATTATTTACTATATATGGATTAAGTCTTGGAGCTTACCCTGTAGCGATTACCAATGCTTTGATAATGGGGATAAATGTATATTATTTAATTCGATTGTACCGGAAGGAAGAATTATTCAGGTATTTGGAGGTGAAATATGACAATCGCTATTTAAACGATTTTTTACGATTTCATAAGGATGATATTCAAAAATTTTTCCCGGATTACCGTTATTTGCCTTTGGATTCCAATCGCTGTTTTTTTATTTTGAGGGATATGCAAGTAGCCGGTGTGATAATCTCTAAGAAAACGGATGAGAATACACTCGAGATCGTCTTGGACTACACCATAGCTCAATACCGTGATTTTAAACCCGGCTTATATTTCTTTCACAATCATCATTTATTGTGGAATGACCTTCATTTACAATTGATTAGAGCAAAGTCATTCCATAAAAAGCACACCAAATATTTGCACAAAATAGGTTTTGTTCAGGCGGAGAACAATTGGTTTGTGCTGCGTGTAGAGTGATGCTTGTTTCCCCTTGTCGAGTATCCTTGATATCAAGAAGGGAACGAAAGTAAACTGATTATCCGAATAGGATGTTGTAAATTCTTTCAATTTTTCCACCTAAGACGGGGATGCTAATGTGTCTTGCCTCGCGAATCGTTTCTTGTCCGTCAAAGTATCCCAATACCGTGGGTATGACAAATACATTGAAATGCCCTCTGGCTTCAGGAAGCAATTGTACATTGATTTCAAGAAAATTCATTTTCGGAAAATGGTCTTTTAGCATATGTTGAAGCTTGGGTGAAAGGGCATCGCCTACATTGCAGGATTCGTCCGAAAAGAAAACCAAGACCGCTTCTTGTTTCATCAATTGTTCTTTTGCTTCATCCAATGATGATGCGAATGTATATTCCATATCTATTTTTTTTGCAAAAGTATGGAGAATATTTAATGTGGTAAAAAAAAAGAGTAGGCAGTTTTTTTCATTTTGTTTCTGATCTTGGAAGAGGAATATATTGGGAACATGCTAACATGTCCCGCGAATAAAAAGCAAATTCAATAAAGTCTCTTTTGGCGATATTTTTGTTCTTTTTCAATTAGCTGATACAGAGCTAGCATCGAACACCAAGAAAAATATACCTCATCCAAAATACCTCTTTCCTACTGCAAATCGTCCCTCCTTTGACCTGACTTTATTATTTTTGATAATTTTTTTGTGCGAATGCTCTTGAAAAATGAATGCTTATTTATTTTGACAGGAAATAGAATATACATAAAATTTCCTTTAAAGTAATAAGGACATTTTGTCTCTTTTGTCAATGAAAAAAAATTTTTGGAAAGAAATGAGGAGGTTTTTGCTCGTTTTTTTATGAATTATTCGGCTTTTAATAAAAAAATGAATTTCTTTACTTTTGAACGAATAAATGATAAGTAATAATCGCAGGGGAATGATTTGCATCTTAAAATCTATGGACTAAGAAACAGAAAAACAGTTGGATAAATATTAAATATTTTTCTTCACAATAGAGAGAAAAAAGGAAAAAATGATTGTGCCAGACTGTTCAAAATTTGTAAAAAAAATTATCAAAAAATTGTTAATAAAAAAATTTTTTCAAGGGCAAGCCTATGATTTAAAAGACTTGAAGAATTTATCAACAAGTGCTGTTAAAAACCTCTGTCAAAAAGTATGAAAAAGTATATTACATTTGCATCTCGAAAAAATGATTGAGGAGTACTATTTTTTAAAACAAGCATTGAGGTATGGCATATGATTTATTCTCAAGTATCGAAAATGAGAAAGTAAAGGAAGAGGAACGAAATTCTACTATCAAAAATGAAAATGTGCGTGTATATCCGGAGGTTACTCCCAAAGATGTAGCGGACGCAAATAGAGTGCAGCAAAAATATTCCAAAGAAGAGGTGTTGGCAGCGACTTTGGAGTATTTTGGCGGAGATGAGTTGGCGGCAAACGTCTGGATGAATAAATATGCCTTGAAAAATAGTCAGGGAGATTTGTTTGAGAAAACACCGGAGGATATGCACAAAAGAATAATGCGTGAGATTATTCGAGTCGAAAACAAGTATGAGAATCCGATGTCAGGAGACTTGGTTTTCTCTTTGTTGGATCACTTCAGATATATTGTGCCCCAAGGTAGCCCGATGGCAGGTATCGGAAATGATAATCAGGTCGGTTCTTTGTCCAATTGCTTCGTCGTAGGCAATGAAGGAGAGTCGGATTCGTACGGAGGGATAATGAAGATTGATCAAGAGCAGGTTCAGTTGATGAAAAGAAGGGGTGGTGTAGGACACGATCTGAGTCATATTCGTCCTGCCGGTAGTCAAGTGAAAAATAGTGCGCTTACATCCACCGGCCTCGTCCCGTTTATGGAACGCTATTCTAACTCTACGAGAGAAGTCGCTCAAGACGGAAGAAGGGGGGCTCTAATGCTGTCCGTCTCTATCAAACATCCTGATTCTGAGAGTTTTATCGATGCAAAAATGGAACAGGATAAGGTGACAGGTGCCAATATTTCCGTGAAATTGGATGATGAATTTATGCAAGCAGTGGTGAACAAATCTACCTATCAACAAGCATATCCTGTTGACAGTGTCAAACCTACTCATACCAAAGACATCGAAGCAACAAAGCTTTGGAATAAAATTATTCACAATGCTTGGTCATCGGCGGAGCCGGGTGTCTTGTTTTGGGATACAATCATAAGAGAATCGGTAGCCGATTGTTATGCAGACTATGGATTCAAAACGGTTTCTACCAATCCGTGTGGGGAGATCCCTTTGTGTCCTTATGATAGTTGCAGATTGTTGGCAATGAACCTATATAGTTATGTAGAAAAACCATTTACCTCCGAAGCTCATTTCAATTGGACAAAGTTCAAACAACATGTTCATTATGCACAGCGAATAATGGATGATTTGATCGACCTGGAGGTGGAAAAGATAGAGGCAATACTCAAAAAAATTGACTCTGACCCGGAATCCGAAGATATTAAATTTGTAGAGAGAAGGTTGTGGGAGAAAATTCGTGAAAAAGCCTTGCAAGGTAGAAGAACAGGAATCGGTATCACTGCAGAAGGTGATATGTTGGCAGCGATGGGATATAGATATGGAACTGCCGAAGCAACAAATTTCTCTGTCGAAGTGCATAAAAATTTAGCAATAGAAGCCTATCATTCTTCTGTCTTGTTGGCAAAAGAAAGAGGGAAGTTCCCTGTCTTTGATATTCAACGCGAAAAAGATAATCCTTTTATCAATCGTATTCGTGAAGCTGCTCCCGAAGTCTATGATCTAATGCTTAAATATGGCCGTAGAAATATTTCAATGCTTACGATAGCTCCAACTGGTAGCGTAAGTATTTGTACACAAACTACTTCCGGTATCGAGCCGGCTTTTATGATTTCTTACAAAAGAAGAAAAAAAGTAAATCCTAACGAAACCGGCGGGGTAGTCGCCTTCACGGATGCCAGTGGGGATTCATGGGAAGAATATACCGTTTTTCATCCCAAATTTACTGTATGGATGGAAGCAAACGGCTATGATGTTAGCTCCGTCTCCAAAATGAGCGATGAAGAACTTAAGGCAATCATAGAGAAGTCTCCATACAATAAAGCAACTTCTGCAGACGTAGATTGGTTGGAAAAAGTAAGAATGCAAGGACAAGTACAAAAATGGGTGGATCATTCCATTAGCGTGACCGTTAATTTGCCAAAGGATGCAACCGAAGAATTGGTAAGTGACGTTTATACTACCGCTTGGCAATCCGGATGCAAAGGAATGACAATTTACAGAGAAGGTTCGCGTGCAGGTGTGCTGGTGAGCAATGCAAAAACAGAAGAAGAAAAGAAAGCGGAAGATAGTTTTGCCGAAAGAAGCGCCCCAAAACGACCCAAAAGCTTGGAAGCAAAAATCCTTAGATTCCAAAATGATTATGAAAAATGGATCGCCTTTATCGGACTATTGGATGGTAAACCCTATGAAATATTTACCGGAAAAGCAGATGGATTTGTGATCCCCACCTGGGTAGAAGAAGGCTCAATCGTCAAAGTGAAGGAAGAGAATGAAGAGGGGAATATGATAAAACGCTACGATTTCAAATTCAAAGACAAACAAGGATACAATGTTACCATCGAAGGACTGTCCCGGTCTTTCGCAAAAGAATATTGGAATTATGCGAAGCTTATCTCAGGCGTTCTCCGGCATGGTATGCCACTTCCCAAAGTGATTACGCTAATCGAAAATTTGACTTTTGATAATGAGACAATCAACACATGGAAGGTGGGTGTCGTAAGGGCTATTAAGAAATTTATTCCGGACGGAACAGTCGAAGAAAAAGAAAGTTGCCCTCAATGTAAAGAGAAAGGAACCTTGGTCTATAAAGAAGGATGCCTTACTTGTAGCAACTGTGGATACAGCAAATGCGGATAGATGATGTATTGGTATGCTTTTCATAGTGTAACTAAACAATCATATAGGAGGGGCTGCTGAAAATCACAGAAATGACTTCATTCTTTTGTTTGCTTGTTTTTTGACCGGGCTCATATGCAAGACTTTTTGGAAAAAACGCTGGTTTTTTTGGCATCTTATTATTGATATATCTTCGTAACTCATTATTTTTCACCTGTTTGAGAGTTTTTTTTGCAGACCCTGTCATACCTCATTGTAGGACGAGATTGTCAAGTCTTCAAAATCGTCAAAATTAATATGTGAAAATATTGTTAATTAAAGAACAAATAATTGGTAAAACCATCGCGCGTTTACCGGGTAATCTTAAATACAAATGGATATGGATCTTACGATTAGCACATCAGAAAAAAAATCAAATTTTACTTCCGAAGCTAATAATAAAATATATAAATTTGCCCTTTCTTAAAAAATGTTTACTATGAATAATAAAGTTGGAATTAGATATGAGGATCGTTTCGAGTTGGAACGTCGTGTGGCGATTACGCCTGCCCTTCTTAAACAGTTGAAAGAGAAAGAGGGACTTGAATTTTTTGTCGAGAAATCTGAGAAAAGAATCTTTACGGATGAGGAATTTGCCGCTGCCGGTGCCGAGATTGTAGATGATGTGCGCCCCCATACTCCGGTGATTTTCGGAGTGAAAGAAATGCCATCAGGCTATTTTGAGCCGAACAAAACCTATATTTTCTTTTCACATACGATCAAGGGACAAGCGTATAATATGCCTTTGCTCAAAGAAATGATAGAAAAAAAAATCAATCTGATTGATTATGAAAAAATTGCCAATGACAATGGACAGCGTTTGATTTTCTTCGGACATT
>CAZLTF010000474.1:0-5608 GCA_964562195.1 uncultured Bacteroidales bacterium
CTATACCATAGGCTTTTAGGTGGTCTGTTTGGGTGTCGTCCATCGGAATTAACAAGTACGCACCATAAGCGATATTGTAAGTCAATAGAAATAGAAATATGATCCAATGTTTCTGCATATTACATCCTGTTTTTTGAAAAAACGAAATTACAATATTATTGTTTGAAAAAAATTATTTAACAAAATTTTGTTTTTCCAAATTATTTGTATATTTGCACCGAAAAAAAATGTAATTCTAACAAAAATTTTAGGCGTATAGAGAATATCTACTTTTAGGAATCGTAAATATATATAGATGAAGAATGTAGTTATTCCTGCCAAGACTGAGAAAAGTCTTGTTGGCAGATATGTCGATGGTGATCAACAAGCATTAGAATTATTAATCAGAAAACATCAAAGCAGAGTATTCTCCTATCTTATGACTATCGTCAAAGATGAAAGTCTGGCGAGTGATTTGTTTCAGGATACTTTTGTCAAGGTGATTAACACCATTCGCTCCGGCTCTTATAATGATGAAGGAAAATTTATCAATTGGGTATTGAGAATTGCTCACAACCTTGCGATAGATCATTTTCGCAGAATGAAAAAAGCCTCGATGATTCATCAAGGGGATGGCGATGAATTTGATATTTTTAATGTCTTGAAATTGGAAGTCCCGAATATTGAAGAAGAGCTTGTCACAAACCAGATTTATCGTGATATAAGAATGCTGATTGAAGAACTCCCCGAAGAACAAAAGGAAGTCTTGAAGCTTCGACATTATTCGGAGAAAAGTTTTAAGGAAATCTCTGATATTACGGGGGTAAGTATCAATACCGCTCTGGGAAGAATGCGTTATGCTCTGATCAATCTCCGGAAAATTATCGAGGAAAAGAAAATTTGCCTTAGCCGATAATCAAAAATTAAAGAGGATTGTGTCTATTCGTTTCATCCAAACGCAATAGACCAATCAATGCTAATGACTCTGCCGGAAATTTTTGTCCTCAATATTTTCTTTGCATTTTGTTACTGATATTCATACGTAGGGGCTTCTGTGGAACGAAAAAATCACCTTCTTTGAGAATAAAATAAATGTAAGATTATTTGGGAAAAGCTTTGATTTTTCTTGCATTTTATTATTTATGTATTTACGTAATTCGTTCTTTTTCACCTGTTTGAGCGTTTTTTAGCAGACCCTACGTAATTTATTTTCCTTCAAGTGTTTGAGAATTTTTTTGCAGTTCCGAGATACCAAAAGAGGACGAGGGGAGGCTTGGGACTCAGACGAGTGATTTGTGAGGTAGTAGAATGTGACTTGCAGAGCTTGATAAATACAACAAATATAGGCAACGATAGTTTCGAATGTCTTTATACGAATTTTAGCGAAGCACAATTTTGTGATAAGTAGTTGTTTGTTTTGAAGATATTTTTACGATATACATACCTTTTTGGGAGTTGGGAAGGCGTACAAGAATCTTTCCGTCATTTGGATAGTAACTACGGTTTAAGATGTTTTGTCCGTTGATACTTGACACCGAGACATGGGTGATATCCGTATTGCCGGCATCGATGATGAATACTCCATCATTGGGATTGGGATAGAGCATTGTGATTTGTTTGTTCATGGTCGAAATACCTATATTGATATTGTCATCCTGTTCAGCTTCTTTGAGTATCCTGTGATTTGGGTCTAAGGAGACATTGCTAACTTCCTTTTCCATTGTGAAATAATAGCTTTGAAGTTGTTCGTAGTTATTTATCAGCAGAAGGCTGTCCGAACCGTCTGAGAACTGTACTTGAATCTCCATAGGCATTTCAAAGACCGGTCTCCATCCTTGCATACTTTGAATTTGAAAGATGGCTAATCCGAGTTCATGCGTGCTGGCGTTGTATTCAAAATTGTAATGATAAACCGGAAAATATTCATCATAAATCCATTGATCAAAAAAATTGTCAAGACTTCCGCTGTAAAATTCTTCACAAACGGATTGAAAATCTTCGGTAGTGGCATTTCCAAAGCTAAAATTTGTGTCAGAAGCATAGGAATGAATAGCTGCGAAAAATGCTTCATCACCCATTATTCCTCTCAACATATGCAGGACATAAGCACCTTTGTAATAGATGATTGCAACGAAAATATTGAAGGGGTCAGTGTCGTCTTGCAAATATACCGTTCCTTCGGAATAATATTCCAGATCTTCCATTGCATTTGCATAGACCTGTGGTCCGTATAGATGTTCTTGATAGAGAACCGCCGCATAGGTAGCAAATCCCTCGTTGAGCCAGCCATGATGCCAGTCGGCACAAGTGATCATATCTCCAAACCATTGGTGGGCTAACTCGTGAACTGCCGTGTTGAAATAGGAGGAAGACAGGCTGTTGATAATCGTATTTGTCTGATTCTCAATAGCTCCATAATAGCCCAGCTGTGTCATTCCATATTTTTCATCCCTAAACGGATAGTCGCCGAATATTTCCGTAAAGAAATCGATGGCATCGGGAAATGTGTTCATTGCACTCTGTGCGGTAGCCAGATGCTCTTCAAAAACATAATAATCAACCGGAAAACTATATCCGTTTCCTTCAAATACTTGCTGAAAAGTAGAGTAGTTGGAAATGGCAATCATTACATAATATGGAACAATGGGATAATGATGTTGCCACGAAAATTGCCGTTTGTCTCCCAGCTCTTGAACATTCGTAAGTAAGCCGTTGGAAAGTGCAATCAATGGAATATTTGAATAGGAAATAGTGGGAATTGTAATGTCCACGAATACAGAATCTGCTTTGTCGGTAGTCCCGTCTTTGCAAGGAAACCACGTATGAGCCAAAAACGGAGTGGAAAGGGTGGCAATTACGGGTTCATTACCATTGTGTGTTTCATAACGCAATCCCTTATAGCCTCCCTCCAATTGCGGAATGCCATGATAATGGATTGTAAATTCGATCATTTCATCCATTGCAAACGGAGTTCCAAAAACCAATTGTAGGACATCATTTGACAAGGAAAATGAGCTGACAGGAGTGGAAATGCTATCTATGATGTAATAATCTTTAAAATCCATTGTTATTTGTTGAAGCTCATCTTTTTGAGACTGCAACAGATAGCTTACTTTTCCCCCGATATAAGGGGAGTTAATACCTACTTCAACATCAATGTGATAAAAATGAACATCATACGTTGTATCATTGACAATGAATAGACTTGATTTTTCAACCGCCGGAGTAAGATTGTCGATCAGTGGAGGATACACATTATTGTATTGTGCGGAGATCGTAAGTTGAAACAAGAACGAAATACCAATAATGACATATTTCATAGTGTTATTTTTTGAGAAGGATCATATCTTGCCCGACGAGGCTTGCTTCGTGGATGACAGCATCTTTTTTTAGTTTCTCTATCCAATCTTTGGCAATTTTCAATTTTGTGGTATCACCTTCAATTTCAGATAGATACATCTTTGGAATGCGAATGTCCAGTCCCAGGGTATCTTTGCCGATGGATTCCATTTGTTCGCTGCTTTTTTTGATGCTTTTGTCCCAGTGTCTAAATTTGCTTAGTTCCAGACTTATCAAAGTACTATCTTTTCTGGCTTTGACAATTTGCCCTACTTGGTCGATTTTAATAAAATTGGTATCCGATTTTATTCTCTCGATACTATTTTGAATTACTTTTTTGACATTATATCCGGGGGACCAGTAGGAATGAAGTGCCGGAGGGATTTTATCCCAAGGGAGTGGGTAGTCGAGGTCTTTTTCGCCTACTTCGATATAATCAAGATAATCGGGGGTGTGGATTTCGGGACTTACTCCTTTGAGCTGGGTCGAGCCTCCGTTGATTCTATAAAATTTCTGCAAAGTCACTTTCAATGACCCCAAAGATTTCATGTCTTCGGGTTTTTTGCTCAATAGTTCATCCAAAGAATAGAAACTTTGAACAGTACCTTTTCCGAAAGAAGTACGTCCTCCCATAATGATAGCACGATGATAATCCTGCATGGCGGCTGCGAAGATTTCGGATGCCGAAGCACTTGTCTCATTGACAAGTATTACCATAGGTTTGTCAAAATATACACCTTCGTTGATATCACTATGTGTTTTTATCTTATTCATTTTATTTTTTACTTGAACGATAGGTCCTTGGTCAATGAAGAGTCCTGCGATTTTTACAACATGTTGCAATGAGCCACCTCCATTGGATCGAAGATCAAATATCAAGGCATTTATTTTCTCGGCTTTGAGCTTGTCTATCTCCTTTTTTACATCTGTATAGCAATTGCGGGAATTCGAATCATTAAAATCCACATAGAAAGATGGTAAATTGATAATGCCAATCTTCCGGTTGCTGAGGGGATCGTATATCACGGCAGATTTTGCATAAGTGTAGTCCAGATTAATCACATCGCGAACAATGCTTACATCTTTGATTGTCCCGTCGGTTTTTTGGATCGTCAGGATAACCGTAGTGCCTTTCTTGCCTCGAATGTACTGAATCGCTTCATCAAGACGCATATCGACGACATCAATTGGAGGCTCACCTTCTTGTGCAACTTTGAGAATCTTGTCTTTTACTTCCAGTTCTCCTCCTTTGTAGGCAGGACTTCCGGGAATCACTTTTGATATCTCGATATAAATGTTCTTTTGAGTCAATTGAGCACCTATTCCTTCCAGTTTGCCAGCCATATTGATGTCAAAATTCTTTTTGTCTTTGGGTGGAAAATAGGAAGTGTGAGGATCGTTCACCTGAAGAAAACTGTTTAAATATTTGGAGAGAAAATCATCGTGTTCAAGCTTCTCAAGTCGATGAAGATAATCGTGATATCGTTTTTTTATTTTCTCACGTGCTATCTTTTCCAATTCATCAAAACTTTTGATACGTACCGTATCACTTTTTTTGGCTGCCTCTTCTTGCTCTGTCTCGAGCGAGAGGATACGATTGATGACTTCATATTTGAGTTGTTTGCGCCAACGGTCTTTGAGTTCACTATAAGAAGCTGCAAAATCAATTTTCTCCGGATCTAATTCAAATTCTTCGTTCTCGTTATAATCAAAACCACTATCCAAAATATCTTCATACAATTTGTTGACACGTTCGGTGCCGCTTTCAATCAATTCCAAACTAAGATCAAAGAACTCAAAATCACCGGATTTGAGCTGGTCATCAATCTTGTATTTGTATTTTCCAAGCTGCTTTACTTCACTCTTAAGTAGGAATTGTTTTCGATAATCCAATGTTTTCAGATAGAGATGATAGGTCTTTACCGACAAACTGTCATCCAATGGTGCCGGACTGTAGTGGGTCATAAAGAGGGCATAGTCCAGTGCATTGGTTAGCAATTCCCGCCTAAGGTTGTCTTTTTCTTTTGCTTTGTAGTTGAATGCAAAAAGTAAGATGCTTATTCCCAAAATAATACTAATGAAAAAACCGGACTTTATGGGATGCTGTTTCATATAAGTGTATAATTTATTCAATCCAATCAAATTGTTTGTTCATTCAAAGATTATGCCAACCGCATATTTCAAAACGCAAAGGTACAAATAATACTATAGCCGGAAACTTTAAATATTTATAAAAAAATATACGATAGGAATGGAGATGCCGATTGGCAGATTGAAGACTCTCTCGATG
>CAZLTF010000475.1:0-2005 GCA_964562195.1 uncultured Bacteroidales bacterium
TAGTTTAGAAAATAATTATGATAATAGAGAATTATGGAAATAAATAAACGAAAAGTAATAGTAAGTTTTGCAGGGATGGTGGTTCTTGCTATCGGGATTCTGGGTATGAAATTTCTTACCAACATGAAAAAAATGCCAAAACAGCTTGATACAAAGGTGGTAGCATCGGTATATGTGAAGACCGTAAAAAATTCGAATGTGCCGGTCTCAATTTCTACCAGCGGAAGTATCATAGCGAAAGACAGAATGATGATTTTGTCCGAAGTTCAAGGTGTTTTTATGCCTTTGGCAAAAGCATATAAAACAGGTGTGCATTACCGCAAAGGGGAAGAGATGATTCGTATTAACAACGAGGAGTTTTTTGCTAATGTGTTGGCAAAGCGGAGTTCCTTTGTGAATATGATTACTTCGATTTTGCCTGATATTCAATTTGATTATCCTTCTTCTTTGGCAGTCTGGAAAAACTACTTGGAGTCGATAGATATACATCGCAATTTACCACCACTGCCGGCAATCAAACCGGGGAAAGAGAAAAATTACATTACGGCAAAGAACATTTATTCGACTTTTTATTCGATCAAAAATATGGAAACACGTTTGCAAAAATACTCAATTACAGCTCCTTACAATGGAGTTTTGGTGGATGCAAGTGTGACTCCCGGCACCTTGATACGTCCCGGACAGAAGCTTGGGGAGTATATCAAGCCGGATGTTTTTGAATTGGAATTGAATGTCAATGCCGGTTTGCAGAGATTTTTGGAGACCGGAAAAGAGGTGTCATTGTACAATGTGGATAAAACCAAGCAGTGGACAGGGAAGCTAAGTCGTGTCAATGCAAAGATCGACAGGGCATCGCAAACGATCAAAATTTTTGTGGAAGTGGTCGCTTCCGATTTGATCGAAGGTGAATATTTGGAAGCCGATATTTTTGCCCGTGAAATCAAGGAAGCAATCGAAATACCGAGAGCTTTGTTGGTTAATAATAATTCGGTTTTTGTGGTTGAGAACAATCGCCTGAAGAGGATGCCGGTGACACTTGCTTACTCCGGATTGCATACGGTCGTGATCAAGGGACTTCCGGATGGGGTACAATACGTTTCCAAACCTGTGGTAAATGCTTATCAAGGAATGGATGTTAAAATAATTAATGATAAACAAACGACTGACAATGAATAAGATAATATCATATTTCATCAAATATCCCATAGCAGTCAATTTGATTGTTTTGTCTTTTTTTGTTTTTGGATTTTTGGGATTAAAGTCATTGACTTCCTCTTTCTTTCCTTTGCAAAAATCAAGCATTATCAATATTAGCGTTTTTTATCCGGGTGCTTCTCCACAAGAGATGGAAGAGGGGGTAGTTTTGAAAATTGAGGACAACCTCAAAGGACTTGTGGGCATCGATCGTGTGACTTCGATTTCCCGCGAAAATAATGCAGTGATTACGATTGAGATAAAAACGGATGCGGACATTGACGTGGTTTTGGCGGAAGTCAAAAATGCCGTAGATAAAGTGCCGACTTTTCCGACCGGAATGGAGCCGCCTATTATTGCGAAGGTCGAAGCAGCGCGCGAAACCATTAGTTTTGTTGTCAACGGTGAGGGTGTCCCGCTTGCAGTATTAAAACAAAAGGCACAAAAGATAGAGAAAGATTTGCGCCGCATAGACGGAATCTCAATGATCAAATTGGATGGCTTTCCTCCCGAAGAGATCGAAATTGCTGTAAAAGAAGTGAAATTGAAGGCTTACAATCTGAGTTTCAGACAGGTGGCGGCTGCCGTTGCTTCCAATAGCCTGCTGACTACCGGAGGTAGAATAAAAACCGAAACGGAAGAATATCTGATACGCGCCAATCATCGTTCATATCATGCCAAAGATTTGAAAAATATTATCGTGAAAGCACAAGCCAACGGGAGTGTGATTTATTTGGGAGATGTCGCAGATTTGCGGGATCGTTTTAGTGAAGACCCAAACTCTTTGGCATTCAACGGCAAGCGGGCAGTG
>CAZLTF010000476.1:0-2018 GCA_964562195.1 uncultured Bacteroidales bacterium
GACGAAATACATACCATTGTCGGTGCCGGTGGCGCACAAGGTTCGCTCGATGCCTCAAATATGTTAAAACCTGCCTTGGCACGTGGCGAAATACAAACTATCGGCGCCACTACGCTTGACGAATTTCGTCAACATATAGAAAAAGATGGTGCCTTGGCGCGTCGTTTTCAAAAAGTATTGGTAGAACCGACAAGCGTTGAAGAAACCATTCAGATATTGCACAATATCAAAGAAAAATATGAAGACCATCATAATGTACATTTTACAGACGAAGCCATAGAAGCCGCCGTTAAATTGACCAATCGCTATATGACCGACCGCAATTTGCCTGATAAAGCTATTGATGCACTTGACGAAGCCGGATCGCGTGTTCATATTACCAATATTATTGTACCGGAATATATTTTGTCTCTTGAAAAGAAGTTGGATGAAATACAAAATAAAAAAATTGAAGCCGTTAAAGCACAACAATTTGAATTGGCAGCCAAGTATCGCGATGATGAAAAACATATAGAGGAAGAACTTGTTAAAGCGCAAGAAAAATGGTCGGAAGATATGAAAGAATTGCGTCACGAAGTGGACGAAGAACAGGTTGCCGATGTGGTGTCTATGATGACCGGAATACCTGTAAATCGTATAGCGCAAGCCGAAACATCCAAACTTAAAAACTTAGCAGATACCATCAAAGATAAAGTCATTGGACAGGATGAAGCTGTTGTAAAAATAACCAAAGCCATTCAACGAAATCGCTTAGGATTAAAAGACCCCAACAAACCTATTGGTTCCTTTATTTTCTTAGGACAAACAGGCGTGGGTAAAACACAATTGGCAAAAGTATTGGCAAGAGAATTGTTTGATAACACCGATGCACTTATTCGTTTGGATATGAGTGAATATATGGAAAAATTTGCACTCTCGCGCCTTATTGGTGCGCCTCCGGGATACGTTGGTTATGAAGAAGGCGGACAGCTAACCGAAAAAGTGAGACGTAAGCCCTACTCTGTTGTGTTGTTTGATGAAATTGAGAAAGCTCACCCCGATATTTTTAATATGCTGCTGCAAATTTTAGATGAAGGATTTATTACCGATAGCTTAGGTCGAAGAATTGATTTTAGAAATACGGTTATTATCTTGACCTCAAATATTGGTGCGCGTCAACTCAAAGATTTTGGACAAGGCGTCGGTTTTGGTACAAGCGCCAAGCAATCGCAAGCTGACAGTCACGCCAAAGGTGTCATCGAAAAAGCTTTGAAAAAGACATTTGCACCCGAGTTTTTAAATCGAATTGACGATATTATCATCTTTAACGCCCTAGAAAAAGAGGATATTCATAAAATTATAGATATTGAATTGACCAAAGTATATGCACGTATCGAGGAATTAGGTTATCATTTTAAAATGACCAAAAAAGCCAAAGATTTTATTGCAGACAAAGGTTATGACAAACAATATGGTGCGCGTCCACTCAAAAGGGCTATTCAAAAATATGTCGAAGACTTATTGGCAGAAGAAATTTTGGAATCGCACATAAAAGAAGGTGATACAGTACTGATGGATTATAATCAAAAAGAGGAAAAATTGTTTTTTAAGATTGACCATCATAAAGAAACAGAAGATACCTCGAAAGAATAAACCCTGCCCCCATAGTTTAATGGATAAAACAAATGTTTCCTAAACATTAGATCCAAGTTCGATTCTTGGTGGGGGTACTTGTTGAGGGAAAAGGAGAAAGGAGAAAGGAGAAAGGGAAAAGGGAAAAGTGCGTTGGAAGTCGGAAGTTGGAAGACCGAAGTTGGAAGTCGGAAGTAGGAAGTCAGAAGTATGAAGTCGGAAGTGGGAAGACCGAAGTGGGAAGAGCAAAAGAAGGGAAAAGGAGAAAGGAACGAGGGGAAAGGAGCGAGGTGCGAAGTGAAAAAATTGAATTTGCACGTATCTTTTAGAACCTAGTGAGAAATCTTAACTATTTTCTATTGCATAAAAAAAATCAGCCCAAAAAAATGAACTGATTTTAATTAAAC
>CAZLTF010000477.1:0-4112 GCA_964562195.1 uncultured Bacteroidales bacterium
GACGCATTGGTAAGTGTTGATGAGAATCCATCCGCTTCTATTGATATTTTCCCCAATCCAAGCGATGGACTACTTCATATCAATACAGACGATGGTGTTGTAATTCAGGAAATTAGAATCCTTAATATTCTTGGAGAAACAGTGTACTTTGATTCTTATGATACGTATGGACATTCGGTGCAAAACGAAATTGATTTGACCCATCTTGACTCCGGTGCATACTTCGTTATTCTTAAATCTGCGGATCTGAAAGTTATGAAAAAACTTATCTTGAAGTAGATATTGTATATCGAATTACAATAGGCGGAGTCAATTAGACTCCGCCTTTTTTATTATTGAGAAAAAAGCGATTGGAGATTACTGTAATATGAGCAATGCACACTCGAAATGGATGAAAATTCTTATTAATAAGGTCTGCTGAAAATCACAGAAGTAGTTTCACATAATAACTCGTTTATTTTTTAACAGAACTCATTATTAACTTTATTACGCAATTTATTTTATCTCCGGTATTTGAGTATTTTTTCAACAAAACACAACCAATTGATTCCCCTTCAATTTGACAGCTTTACTCACATTCCAACTACAAATTCACAACACACTATATCACAGACAACTACAACCTACCCATGCAAAATAGTTTTCAAGATTGTATTTGATTTTAATTCCGGAAAACCCGGAATATGAGTTTGATAAAAATCAAGCAAAACCGATAGCAAAACTTCTCTTTCATAGCGGCTAAACTCATACTCCTTCTGATCCGACAACAACCTATGGATCAACAAACTATCTTCCCTGCTTATTCCTCCTCCCCTCTCGACAGGATAAAAACGCCCTGTTTCGATATGAAAAAATGGAATCTCGGGAGTATAATTATCCAAAGGTATTATCCCCAAATGCCGGGCATATTCAAGCATAAAACGATGATGAAACATCTCTAAATTCCGGCTTGCCTTTTCAAGCATATACAATTGGTTTTCAACAAATTGAAAAAGCATCGGATTTCGTTCTTCGGGAATGGAATGATACAACAACTCGTTGAGAAAAAATAGCAATGAAGTCTTCACAATATCCGCCGGAATAGAATGAAATAAAGTGGAAATTTTAGCCTCTTTGATATGATTAAGCTGTTTTCCTTCCTTCTGATAGATAACAAGATCCAGCAGGTTCATCCCTTGATAAAGTGCAGTTTGTTTATCTTTTTTGCGTGATTTGATAGCCGGAAGAAAAAAAGACTGAAAACCATAATCGCGCGTAAATATCTTTGCAATAAGACTGGATTCGCCATATCTGAACGTTTTGATGACAATTCCTTTGGTTTTCTGCAACATGCGTACTCAGACTACTTAATTGACAAACAAAATTTTGGAAACCTGCGTTTCTTTTCCATCGTCATTCGTAGAAAAAACGAGATAAACTCCCGAACGAACACGTTCACCGGAGTGATTCTTTCCATACCAGATCGCTTGTCCACCCTCAGCCTGTCCGGCAAAAACAAGATTTCCGGCAATATCCGTAATTTTGAAAGAGGAATTTATCGGGAGTCCACGTATAGCAATGGGACCATTGTATCCGGGGCGAACCGGATTGGGATAAACCAACACTTCATCCACAGGATTCACTCCTCCGGTACCGGTAGCGGTACTTTTGTAGGAGACGATACCTTCCACAGTACCAAAAAATACCTCACCCGTATGTGAATTGATAGTAATATCCAAGATTGTATTGGACAACAGCGGACTATTGTCTATCGTAAAATGAAATATCTCTTCCATCCCGTCGCCTGACACTTTAAAAACACCGGCGTTGGCAGTTCCTATCCATTTATTATTGGCACCATCCACTACAATGGAAGTGATGGTCTTGTTTTCCAACAAAATATCAGCCAGGGAATCGTTATCCACACGCGGAATAAGAATCGGCTGGGCATCAAAATTATTATTTGTAAAAATATTTTCGGGAGAATAGATGACACAAATACCATTGTCCGTACCCAACCATATCTCTCCATCCTGATCTTCGGCAATGGCAAATACCGATCCGGAAAGTTTCCCGTTTCCTTCGACAGAAGTCAATGTCCGCAAACCGTATCCCGATTGTTTCTCGTCAAAGACAAACAACTTCTCAGCAGCCCTCGTCAATATCCATTTCTGATTGTAGCTATCGACCAGCACACGTCCTATCTCCGATTTATCTCCGGTATTACCGATATAAAAAGACTTCCATTCTCCATTGGCATAACGGACAGACAGCTGATTTTCAGCCGATGAATTGGTAACCCACAAATTGTTTTCACTATCAAAATTCAGTCCTCCGACTCTAATATTCCCGCTATAACCTATCGTGAATCCCAAAGAACTATTAGAAGCATCATAATGTTTGACACTGGCATTGGACATATCAAATTGAAATAAACCTCCCCCCCACGAACCAACGAAAATCTCATCTTCATTCTGCGGATTGACAACTACCGACACCAAATCTCTCGCACCAGCTAATTCATCGACATTTGATTTTGAAAAGGTTTTCCAAGTTTCATCCGTAAAAACATTAAAGACAGCAGGGTTGAACAAGGCTACCCACGAAGCATTCAAACCACCGGATACCGACACAACCGTATTATTGAAAGACGTAATCTGAAACACATCTTTTTTCCCGGGTGTATTTGTCATATATACTTCCGATTCATTTTTGGCAATTCCATAAGAATAATCTGCCAGCCAACGATCGTTTCCATCTACAAACACATCCCTCGAACTTATATATCGATTTTCCCCGTATGTCCATTCATCGGCTAAAATATTCAAATCATAATCATAGCGATAAAAATGTGTAGAGGTACATAATCCAAACTCATTATTACCGGTCTTTTTTATCGAAAAAATATCCCCGTAGGGCAATTCACCTTGATTGATATGCCATTCATTGTTCTTAAAATAAACAATCGTATCATTATTCCAATCATTAAAGATTTTAGAACTGGGTTTGTTGACAAATATCATTCCATCAAAGATACGCACTTTGTTCAACATGGAATCAAGCATTGGAAGCGGATGATATATTTTCCAATTTTCATAAAAAGACAGCACATCTTCTTTGAGTCCGTAATACAAGCCGCTATCCGATACCGCAAAAAATGCAGTGTCATTGCTGGCGATATCATATACATTGATCCGTTGTTCTATTGAGCCAAGATAATAGGTATCAATGATTTCCACTTTTTTCAAATTGATCAATACGACACCAAATCTACAATTGACATATACAATACCATCTATCAACTCAATCGAATTTATCCTCTTTTTCTCAGGAGAAATATTTGAATGCAAAATACTCGGAATATTAATAATCTCATCATCCCTGACAATGTCAATATTTGTATTTGTATAAGCGACGACAAGACTATGAGTACCCGTATCATACTCAATATCAGCGATATTGTTCCCTGTAAGCCCTTCTACCTTTGTCAATCGATTTAAACTATTGTCTTCGATATCATAATACAAAATCCCAAAATTACTGGCACCATATATTCTTCCGTCACCTCCCGCAATGTGTTCCAATTGATTCAAAGGCGTATGGAGACGCCATTCTCCAATTCCCACACCTTGCGAAAAAAGAAAATTGGTAAACAGTACACTGACTATGATAAGAGATAGATACTTTTTATTCATATTCTACGATTCATTTATTTTACTACAAAGGTAAACATTTTTTATTGCAAAAGTAAAACAAAATACCATTAATATTATTGTATGAAAACAAAATTTATTCTGTTTTGCAAAACCTCAACAAGACATAAGAAGCCCCTGAAAAGAGGCTTCACATCCAATATTATCTTATGTTAATTCAATCATAGGCAGGCCTAATGATGATGATGTCCTTCTCCGTGCACATGTCCGTGATCCAACTCTTCGGGACTTGCATCTCTCACGCCTACTACCTTTCCGGTAAAATACAAATCTTGACCTGCCATAGGATGATTAAAATCCATCTTGACGGTTTCTTCTTCGATTTTTGCTACTCTGCCTGCAAATTGATTTCCTTGATTGTCCTGCATCGTGATAATATTATCTACTACCAACAGACCATCTTGAACCTTTCCGTCCACT
>CAZLTF010000478.1:0-2371 GCA_964562195.1 uncultured Bacteroidales bacterium
CCTACCCTCTCCGATAACGAAATCACAATCAAATCAACTCATTATTTATAAAACAAAATCATGTTTCATTCTGGAATGAAATAAGTTAGAGGATAAGAGCTTTTTAAAGATTATCTAAAAGCCCTCAAGGCATTTTCTCTCTTTAAAATTGGTTGATTATATATTCTCTAAGGCATTTTTACCACCCATAATGATAACTGACAAATAGCTCTTTTCTTTATCTCCCGCAGTATAAATCCATCAAGATTTTTGGCAATTTCTCCTTTTATTACAAGAAGTTATCTTTATAAAAAAACCAAATGGCATAACTCTTGTAACCTCGCTGTGTGGTGCATGGCAAAAACATTCTTCACTTCGCCCAGGAAAAAATCAAAAAGACCATGCTCCTTGTCATCAATGCAACAAAAAATTGCGGAAAGAGGAGGTGATATTTCACAAAAAAAAGTATGAACTACAAGCCTTTTTACGTATGAATTGGCCATGGTGCCTAATTAAAATACACATGATTCAGAACAGAGGAGGATAGATAATGTGGCATATGTATCTTCCCATAGCGGGAAATAGCGTAAATATCCTGATCATATTTGGCCTAGGAGGCTTCGTAGGCCTTCTATCAGGAATCTTTGGAGTGGGAGGGGGATTCTTGATGACCCCTTTGCTGATCATGTTTGGAATACCACCGACCGTGGCAGCAGCATCTGATTCCAACCAAATAGTTGGAGCATCAACCTCTGGCACTCTCGCACACTGGCGACTGGGAAACGTTGACATAAAGATGGGAACCCTCATGTTGATCGGGGGGATTATAGGAGGAACCCTCGGCGTCCAGATCATCAAGATATTGAGGGCAATAGGTAACGCAGACTTCCTTATAAAGATTACCTATGTGATCATGCTAGGTGGAGTTGGTTCCTACATGTTCATCGAGAGTCTCAACTCTATGAAAAAGAACAAGCAACAGGCGGCTGTAGCAACTACTTCACATAAGAAAAAGTCGTCTAGTTATGCTGGCTCCTTAAAAAGGCTTCCATTCCACACGCATTTTGAAAAATCAGGTGTTGAGATGTCAATGCTCCTTCCACTTTCTCTCGGAACGCTGGTCGGGATTCTTGCGGCAATCATGGGGGTTGGTGGAGGCTTCATCATGGTACCTGTGATGGTGTATCTGCTCAGGATGCCTATGCACGTTGTAGTTGGTACGAGCCTTTTTCAGATCCTGTTCACCTGCGTCAATGTCACCATTATGCAGTCGGTCAGCAACCATACAGTAGATTTCGTGCTCGCACTGCTACTACTGCTTGGCTCCACTATTGGCGCCCAGATTGGCACCAGGATCAGCAAGAAACTAAAAGGTGATCAGCTTAAGATCCTCCTGGCCTCTATCGTACTTTTGGTCTGCGTCAAGATGCTCCTTCAGCTTCTGTTGCGTCCAGACATTCTAATTGCCCTAAAAGGAGGTCATTAATATGAGACTTTCGGTAAGATCAATAATACCTATGTTATTGATATATGGCATGCTGATCGGCGTAGCCTTTGGTGCGCCCATAAACTTCAAACTGGATCATTATGTCATAAACATCGGAGCATTTTACAATGGAACTACTGTCAACATAAAAGGACAGGTCCCAAGCGATGCTGAGGTAGTCATTAGGATTACTGGGCATCCAGAGGAACTGGCCCTGAAAAAAAAGGGCAAGATAGGCGGTCTTTTGTGGATGAATGTCAAGGACATCACATTCTACAATGTTCCAAACGTCTATATGATTTATGCATCAAAAGGTGCTGATAAATGGCTGCCGGATGAAAATCTTCCATTTACCTTTGCAGCACTTAAACAAAGGGTAAAGATAGAACCAGAGGATGAGGACAAAAACTTTCTATATGGTGAGTTTCTGAAATTAAAAAGAAAGGAACACACCTATGCTGAATTCGCTTCTTCTGTGCAATTTATGAATGATGATGGAAAGAACAAAGAATTTGAGGCCACTTTGTCTGTTCCGCCAAAAATGAAAAAAGGTGAATATTCAGTGGATGTCTTTGCATTGAGAAATGGGGAGATAATCGGAAATGGATCGACGAAATTGAAGATCTGTTACGTTGGATTCCCTGGACTTCTCGACCAGTTGGCCTTTCAACATTCACTTATTTACGGAATTCTTGCTGTGTTGATTGCTATTGGAGCTGGACTCGTGATTGGTGCTATATTCAAGGATAAGGGGGGATCCCATTAAACTGTTTTGTATACAAACTTATTTAGTTATCTTGCCAGGATTGTCGCAGGATTGGCAGACCTGAGACAAATCCTTGCGACAATCCTGGCAAAAACACATTCAACACACTTAGAATTTGATTCTAGTTATTCGGAGCCATA
>CAZLTF010000479.1:0-1759 GCA_964562195.1 uncultured Bacteroidales bacterium
TTTGTCCCTTTTCCTTCAATCTTAAAACCCATCACCTTGCCTTTCGTGGCGATTTCATATTCAATAATCCCCGATTGTTCTTCGTAACGTTGTATCTTTGATTCCGCTGAGGAAACTTCGGATATATCTTGTTGGGAATCTTTTTCTTTGCTCCCTTGCTCATTCGTTGTACTTCCACCACAGGCAGAAAATAGAATGATAACCATTATTGCAATACCAATTCTTTTCATAATTATTTCTTTCATTTATTTGTGCTGCAAAATAACACTAAACAAATGAGACAGAACTCACCCGAAAGGGTGATTTTTCTCAATTTTCGGGAAAAAACGTATTGTGATCTTGTTTTGTTCAGTGTTTTATCGATAATATCCTTTTACAATTAGTTAGGGGGGCTGCTGAAAAACTTTCAAACAGATGAAAAAGAACGAGTTGCATAGATATGTCAATAATGTAATGCGAGAGAAATCAGAACTTCCTCCAAAAATCTTGTATTTATTGTATTCTCAAAGAAGGCATTTTTGTTCCACAGAAGACTTGATTAATTCATATCATCATTTCACAAATGAAAAAAATAGGATACTTCTGTGATTTTCAGCAGACCCTATGCTAAAATGACAAACAAAATATAAATTGTTTAGTGGCTTTAATTTATGCACAAAATATTATCATAGAAAAAAAAGTATAAGACCGAAAAAAAGATTTATCTTTGCAGAAAAAAAGAATATGGATAAGCAACATTCGATTTGGGAACACGGTTTAAAGTTTGGAGGTTTCCTAAGTGTTTTTTTGATAATCGTTACTGTGATTGGTTACCTTGCAGGAGTTGACAATGACAATAATACATTTGGACTTGTGAGTTATGTCTTATTGTTTTTTGGAATAGGTTTTTCTATTCTTCAATATCGAAACAATTATTTGGGAGGTTATATTGAATTTGGAAAAGCCTTTAGTGTTGGTTTTGTTACAGGTTTTATCTCTGCCGTTATCGTTGGTGTATTTTTATATCTTTTTTATAGTTTTATTGCGCCGGATGCATTACAAATTGATGAAGATTTGATAGTCCAGAAACTTCAAGAAAGCAATCCTGATATGACAGATGAGATGATAGAAATGTCACTGTCGTATGCCAAAAAATTTATGACCCCGTTTTGGACTTCTTTCATAACGGTCTTTTGGAGTACGGGGATGTCGGCATTGTTTGCTTTGCTGTCGGCATTGTTTACCAAGAAAGAAAATTTTGAAGAGGGGCAACGACTCGGAGAAAATCATAAAGAGGAGGAATAGAATATGGATTTGTCATTAGTGATTCCTTTGTTGAATGAGGAAGCGTCTTTGCATGAGTTAAGTGATTGGATAACAAGAGTCTGTAAGTCTCATGGCTTGGATTATGAGATTGTTTTTGTGGATGATGGAAGCACGGATAATTCTTGGAAAATAATTGAGGAAATAGCAAAGAACAATTCATCTGTCAAAGCTGTGAAATTTCGAAGAAATTATGGAAAAGCGGCAGGTTTGGATGCTGGATTTAGAGAAGCAGAAGGGGAAATCGTGATTACGATGGATGCTGACCTTCAAGATAATCCGGATGAAATACCGGAATTGTATAAAATGATCAAGGACAATGGATATGATTTAGTGTCTTGTTGGAAGAAAAAACGTCATGATCCGATAGGAAAAACCCTTCCATCCAAATTTTTTAATTGGACTACAAGAAAGCTTTCCGGTATCAAGATTCACGATTTTAACTGTGGTCTGAAAG
>CAZLTF010000480.1:0-2559 GCA_964562195.1 uncultured Bacteroidales bacterium
AAGCGGGACAACAGGATTGCCAAAATCAATCGTCCATGGCGCCGGCGGAACCTTAATCCAACATTTAAAAGAATTACGCCTCCACTGCAATATTTACCCAGAGGATACCATTTTTTATTTTACTACCTGCGGTTGGATGATGTGGAATTGGATTGTTAGCAGTCTCGCTATTGGTTCTACCTTAGTGCTTTATGACGGAAATCCCTTTTATCCGGGACCCGGGGCACTGCTTCAAATGGCAGATGAATTGAATATCACATTTTTCGGCACAAGTGCCAAATATATTGCTTCACTTGAAGCTGCCGGTGTGAAACCCCAAGCGATCTCCGCTTTTCCATATCTGCGTACGATTGCATCTACCGGTTCGCCACTTTCGGAAGAAAGTTTTGAATATGTTTATCGCGATTGGAAGAAGGATGTCCAATTGTCATCTATCTCAGGAGGGACGGATATTATTTCTTGTTTTGTATTGGGAAATCCGGTACTGCCGGTCTATAAAGGTGAAATTCAATGTCGTGGACTGGGAATGGATGTGGATTGTCTAAATGATTACGGGCAAAGTATTCGCAATCAGGAAGGCGAACTGGTGTGTAAGACTGCATTCCCGTCAATGCCTGTTTATTTTTGGAACGATGAAGGAGGAAAACGTTATCAGGATGCATATTTTTCAACCTATGACAATATCTGGCGACATGGAGATTATATTTCCATCAACGATCGGGGAGGAGTGGTGATATTAGGTCGCTCGGATGCGACTCTCAATCCGCAAGGAGTCAGAATCGGCACTGCCGAAATTTATCGTGTCCTTGAAAATATGTCCGAAATTGAGGACTCCGTCGTAGTAGGCAAAAAACAAGATGGTGATGAGATTGTTGTTCTGTTCGTAAAATTACCGCAGGGCAAGTCTCTTAATGATGAGCTTATTAGATTGATTCGCAATAATATACGTTCCAGTTGTAGCCCGAGACATGTTCCGTCGATCGTAAAACAAACTCCTGATATTCCCTATACAATCAATGGAAAAAAGGTTGAAGTCGCAGTCAAAAAATTGATTCATGGTCAAGATGTACAAAATAAAGATGCTTTGGCAAATCCGGAATGTCTGACATTTTTTAAAACTGCGTTAATGTAAGATGATAAGCAATCTTTCAGTGTTATACGTTGTAAATCCATAAATCGCTCAATATCGAAATGATATTGGGATAGAGATCTTATGAAAAAGAATTGTTTTTTTTTTATGAAAAAAATGATGATTGTCATCAAAATAATGTTTACTTTTGTAGAGAATTAATAACAATTAAAATGGGAAATAGAAACTTGATACGATTTGACTGGGCGATGAAAAGGCTGCTCAGAAATAAAGCGGACTTCTCTGTATTGGAAGGCTTTTTGTCCGAGCTTTTGAAAGAAGAGATTAGCATCCAAAGTATTCTTGAGAGCGAAAGTAACCAGCTGACGGATTCGGATAAATTCAATCGTGTTGATATTCTTGTAAAAAATTCAAAAGATGAATTGGTAATCATTGAAATTCAAAACCAACAAGAATATGACTACTTTTATAGAATGGCGTACAGCACTTCCAAGACTTTGACCGAATATATCTCGGTCGGTGAACCATATCGTAATATCAAGAAGATTTATTCCATCAATATCGTATATTTTGATTTGGGGCAAGGCGAAGATTATATTTATCACGGGAAAACCGATTTTATCGGCTTGCACAAAAATGACCGGCTCCGGCTTTCAGCCAAACAAGTAAAATCATTGGGCAAATTGGAGCCTTATGAGATATTTCCCGAATATTATGTGATCAAAGTCAATCAATTTGATGATATTGCCAAAGACACTTTGGATGAGTGGATTTACTACTTCAAAAACAACGAAATAAAGGATAATTTTACGGCCAAAGGGATTGATAAAGCCAAAGAGCTTTGGCGATTGGACACCTTGTCCGAAGAAGACCAAAAAATCTACAGAAGACACCTTGACGATCTACATTATGCGGCAAGTATGGCTTGGTCTATGAAAATAGATGCAGAAGATCAAATCCGGAAGGAAGAAAGAGAAGAGGGGAGAAAAGAAGGAGAAAAACAAAAAGCCATTGCCATTGCAATAAATTTATTAAACAGTGGTGTCGATATAGAGATAATCATAAAATCAACCGGTTTAACAAAAGAAGAAATCGAAGGACTGAAAGTAGAGTAGAGAAGCATAAAAGAGCATTCGTAAGTTCTTTACTTTTCAGCCTGAAATGCTCTGTTGAAAGCAAGCAAATCGTCCGGTGTATCTATTCCCCGTGTTTCAAAATTCGTTTCCAACAATTGAATTGAGATATCATTTTGCAACCAGCGAAGTTGTTCCAAAGATTCGGAGACTTCCAATGATGATGCTTTGAGTGTTTTGATTTTGCGCAGAGTGAGATTGCGGTAAGCATAAATTCCTATGTGCTTATAATAACAAGAGACATCCATATTGCGTTGATAGGGGATAGGCAATCTACTGAAATATAGTGCATTACCCGTATTTGAAAAAACGCATTTTACAACATTCGGGCTTCTT
>CAZLTF010000481.1:0-1604 GCA_964562195.1 uncultured Bacteroidales bacterium
AATATGGAGAGTCAAAGTATTGCCCAAGAGCAGTTGATGATGGCACTCGACCTCCAATTGTCCAATCTTTGGGCGGAATATTCCAATCAATTGCAGAATATTAGTTTTGAAAAACAGAACCTCCGTGTTGCCGAAGAAAATTTCCTAAAAACACAAGAACGTTATAATCTGGGACAAGTTAATTCAATTCTTTTCAGGCAGGCACAGCTCAATTTTCTCAATTCCAGAGTGCGTTTGATCAATGCTCGCTTCGCAGCGAAAATAGCCGGATTGAAGTTGAAAAAGTTGAAAGGGGAATTGATAGTGCAATAATTATCTAACAGGCTGATATACTGCAAGCTATATATAGCTATTGTCAATTTCTCCTGCAAAGTTGCTTTCCATCACCATCTTGGTATTTTCGTATGGAATATTGTAGATAGTCCACATTAATTTGGTAGCCGTGGCTTCCAAACTCATATCATAGCTTTGAATAATATTTGATTTTTTGATCTTGGGTCCCACACCGTACAATCCGATGTTGGTTTTGCCGTTGAGGCATTGTGTTTTGACTACAATCGGGACTCTGTTTTTGTGCGCATTCTCAAATACTTCTTGAAAATTATTGGGCAGATTGCCACTTCCAAAGGCTTGAATGATAAGACCTTTGATACGTTTCTCGGTCAGCCAGAAACTCAGGTCACTATAGTCACTGCCGGGAGCTAAAGTTATGATGGCGATATCCGAATCAAATTTGTTGGAGAGGATTGGCAAGCGTTTGTGCCTCCGGTTGATATTTTTGTTCAGTTTGATGTCCATACGGATTTTTCCGGCATCGTCGGCATTGACCGTCTTGAAGGCATCCAGTTCGGATTCGGAAACTTTGGTCGCTCTATTGCCTTGTATGATACGTTCGTCAAAGACGATATAGACACCGGATAAGTCTTTTGTTGCCAAACGAACTGCATTGATATAATTGAGCCTTGCATCCGTTTCCAATTTTGTGCCCGGAATTTGAGAACCGGTCAGAATAATTGGCTTTCCAATGTCTTTTAACGCAAAAGAAAGGGCGGAGGCGGTATAGGCCATCGTGTCCGTCCCGTGAGTAACGACAAAACCATCATATTCATCATACTTTTCATAAATAATAGCGGATAGTTTTTCCCATAGACCCGGATCTATGTTTGTGCTATCCATATTTGCAACAAACTCAAAATCAATATTTGCAATCTCTTCAATTTTGGGTTCCAATTGATTGAGAATATCCATCGCTTCATTGGCATCTGCCGGGGGAGCAAATCCGCGTTTGCTCTCTTTCATAATGATAGTGCCACCACAAAATAAAACTAATACCCTGTTTTTCATATATATAGCTTAATTTCTTTTCTTAAAATCATAATTGCAAAAGTATTGTTATTTTACAAAATTAAGCTGTTTTTGTTAAAACTTTGCAGCTCGATATTTTTTTGATAAAAAAATGAATAATTATTTTGCATATAAAAAAAAATACTAATTTTGCATTCCTAACTTAAAAACAGGGTCGGTTGGCCGAGTGGTTAGGCAACGGTCTGCAACACCGTGTACACCGGTTCGAATCTGGTACCGACCTCAAAAGAGTTCCGAAT
>CAZLTF010000482.1:0-2568 GCA_964562195.1 uncultured Bacteroidales bacterium
ACTTCTGTGTCAGAATTTGTACAAAAGCTAAATCCATCTTCTAACAATTCTTTCTTTAATTCTCGATAATTATATATTTCGCCATTGAATATAATAACGGCCCTTTTTTTAACGTCCCACATGGGTTGTCTAGCACGTTGAGATAAATCTATTATTGCTAAGCGATTATGAGCCAGACCTATACCATTATCGGATAATACCAAATATCCATTATCATCGGGTCCCCTATGGTTTAGACTCTCATTCATAGATAAAAGCAAAGAAAGAGAAAATTTCCCTGAATAACCCACTATTCCACACATATATTTTCCCCAATCAATAGACTTCAGGAGCCAGCTTTCTTACAGTGAAAGCGAACAATAGCATCTGTCAAAAAAAGGCAGCACCCCTCATGCCATTTATTTTTCCATACGCCAGGTTCAAAACCTTCGCCTTTCAGGCGAAGGGCTTCAGCGAGTGAAATGGCGTGTTAAGTTACTTGCTCATGGGAGGTACTGCCATGAGCAAGGAGTATCGTAAGGGTCCTCATACAGTCTATGATATCCAATATCACTTTGTATGGGTCACTAAATATCGCCATCATGTTTTGAAGGGAGATGTAGCTTTACGGGCCAGGGATCTCATACGTCAGACCTGTGAAGCCAGAAATATCACAATCTTGCATGAGCATGTCAGCAAGGATCATGTTCACTTGCATGTTTCCTGTCCCCCTGAGCTTTCTCCCAGTAAGATATTGCAATATGTAAAGGGCAGGAGCTCTCGATTGCTCCAGCAGGAATTTTCTCATTTGCGCAAAAGATACTGGGGAAGGCATCTTTGGGCTCGCGGCTATTTTTGTGCAACAGTGGGCAATGTCACGGAAAAGATGATTGCGGCATATATTGCGAGTCAAGAGCAAGCGAGCCCTAAAGATGCCTTTACTGTTGCGGATGATACCTAATGCGCCCATGTTTGACTTTCAGTCAGTTAAGAAATCTACCGGCTTTCAGCCGGTAGTGGTTTAATGTCAGTCAAGATTTTCATTATCTTTTATCCGTTTAAGTAAGCTGATAATGTTCTTTATTCTAATTTCTTGATTACCGTATTTATCAAGTATTTTGAGACCGTAATTAATGAGAGATTTTTGTAGCTTACGATTAATGATCAATTCATTTATTTTTTGGGCTGAATTCTGTGGAGAAAACGGCTCTATATATAGAGCTCCACCATTGCAAATCGATCGTGCAAAATCTCTGTCTGCAACTATTAAAGGCCTTTTGCTGGCAAAAGCCTCAAGGTAGGTAGCAGAAAAAGTTTCTAGGATGCTAGGTGCAAACACTATATCGGCTTTTTCAAGTAGAGAGATGGCATCTGCATAATTATATGGCCCAATATTGTCAATATGCTTGATCACCCCATATTTCTCAGCCTTTTTTCTAATAAATTCCAATTGCTGAGAGTCATGCGGTAAGGTAAGAATAAATTTGAAATTTTTATTATTGGTGCTGTGAAGATTCCTAAGGGCCTTGGCTATGGCAGGAATGCAGGAAAGTGCCTTATGCCAATAATCTGCAGCAGGGCAGAAAAATACCACAGGCTGTTCTGGCCTAATGAGATGAGGAAGTGAGCCATGGAAATATCGACGAAATTCATTGTCGATGGCATTGGGGATAACGTGTGTCTTTTCACTTGCAACTTTGAAACGTCTGATAAAACCTATTCTGGCAGTTTCCGTTTGAAAAATCCAACTGTCGGCCCTTCTAGCATGTAACACCTGATAACATGTGGATAGAAGAAGTTTGATTAACTCTCGCCGATTCTTGTTTATTAAAAAAGCCTCAGCGCGTCCGTGGGTAATATAAGGGTTGCTGATTCCCATAATATGAGGTTGTGAAGAAGAGATATACGCTGGACCAGCCATCGTATATACAATATCAGGCCTGTATTCATTAATAAGTTTCTGAAGCCTATTCCTGGCTTTGATGTTTCTTGCCGGAGAAGCGTTGAATAAAATAATCGAGGAATGATTGATCTTCCATCGTTCCAGAATATCCACAACTGGCTTTGAGACTGCAAATTTCCATTTGATTTCCGTACGTTCAAGGGCATGCTTAATAAAAATAGCAGAATTTTTAACTCCACCTCCAACTATGTTAGTTGTGCAGTTAAATAGTATTTCCATGAGCGAAGATTATTTCTCGATAAATTTCAATGTATGCAAGAACTGTTTTATCAAGACTAAACTTTTCCACCGCCTTTCTGGCAACGAGTGCTTTTTCAATAGCAATTTCCGGATTTGTCAAAGCGATCTTGATGATCTCTTTTAATTCTGAGCTGTTTTCAGGATGGAAGAAAAACGCTGAATTACTGTCAAGAATATCAGTATGAGCCGGGATCATAGAAACGGCGAGAGGACATCCCGTCGCCATGGCTTCCAGTACAATATTGGGGCATCCTTCATAATGACTAGGCACAACGAGAAGAGCGCTATTCTTCAGTAATTCATGCAATTTTTGCCGTGATACGTGTCCAAGTAAATGAACTCTTTTTGATAACGCATTTCTGTTTATAAATTGTAACATCTCTTTT
>CAZLTF010000483.1:0-1601 GCA_964562195.1 uncultured Bacteroidales bacterium
GGTTTTTTCTTTGGAAGAAAGGTAGATCAGGTCTTTTTGTATGGGATTTTGATGTTTTGAGATGTCATTTTTATTTCCGATAAATAGAATCAGCTTGTCGGATATATCAATCTGATTATCTGATGTTTGTGAGTAAAATACTTTTTTAAATTCGTCAATATTTTGTAAAGAGCTATCAAAAACAGCAAGAATGATACGGGCATTTTTAAATTTATCGTATGCGCGCTTTACACCCAATTTTTCGATTGAGTCATCGCTCTCGCGCAATCCGGCAGTATCCATAAATCTAAATTGATATGCGCCGATGGTGATGATGTCTTCAATCGTATCGCGGGTTGTACCCGGAATATCGGAGACAATGGCTCTTTCTTCATTCAAGATGGCATTGAGAAGAGTCGATTTGCCAACATTAGGCTCACCGATGATGGCGACCGGAATTCCTTTTTTGATCACATTGCCCAATTGGAAAGATTCCAATAGAGTGGTGATTTCATTTGTCAGCTCTTCGATGAGACGGATGAATTGTTTGCGATTGGCAAATTCGATGTCTTCTTCACTAAAATCAAGTTCGAGTTCGAGAAGGGAAGTGAAGTCTATCATTTTTTGTCGTAAGTCTTTGATTTTTAATGAAAAACCACCCCGCATTTGTTGTAGTGCGATTTGATGAGAACTGGCAGATTGCGAAGCAATCAGATCGGCAACCGCTTCGGCTTGTGAAAGATCCATTTTTTTGTTGAGGTAAGCTCGCATCGTAAATTCTCCACCCTCCGCCGGATGAGCACCATTGGAAACCAACAATTGAAATATCTTTTCTTGAATATACATCGAGCCATGACAATAAATCTCGACGGCATTTTCACCCGTATATGAATGAGGAGCGCGATAAATACTTAACAATACCTCATCAATAAGACGCTCTCCTTCTCTGATCTCTCCCAGATATTGATGATGTGTCCTTGCCTCAGTCAGGCTTTGTAATTGGTTGGATGAGAATATTTTATCTGCAATATCAATCGCATTTTCACCCGAAAGACGTAGGATGGAAATAGCTCCTTCTCCCATTGCGGTGGCGATAGCCACGATCGTCTTTTTCGGATTTATCATACTCTTTAATCTCTATTTTCAGGCTCGCAAAAGTAATGTAAATTTTCTCAATAAATTCAACTATTTTTTTTATTTTCATACTATCTTTCGTCCAAAGACGTTACTATCCCTAACAACAATATATGGATTTGCGTATAGGTAAGAGTTATTAACATTCAAATGTTATTAATTCTTGGACTTTTGAAAGATTCGGAATTAATATCAAAAGTATTTTTGTGTATAGTTATAGTTCTCTTTTGAGAATATACATTTGAAAAGAAAAATATTTTTTCGGGTCTTAACTTGCTTATTTTTAATTGTTTTCACAATTGTTAATTTCCCGAAAACAGAGTGTCGATAGTATTAGGTTAATTGTAAACAGATAAAAGGAATAATATTCATGGTTCGAAAAACGATTTTTGTAGTGCTGGTTTTTGCATTAAGCATAAACGTATCACAAGGACAGGTAAAGGATTTACTGAAAGATTATCAACAGAGGTTTGACGAAGGAAAAGAAT
>CAZLTF010000484.1:0-2331 GCA_964562195.1 uncultured Bacteroidales bacterium
AAAATAGGAATTAGTCCAAAATCTTTCTTTTCTTCGGAATCTGTCTCATAAGCAGGAAAAAAGTTAGTGAGGTCTTTTTTATTGTAATTTTGCACCAAATTTAATATTCATTTAAACGGTTTATAATGAAGAAAACAATCACATTTTTATTAAGTTTGCTTATCGGAGCTATCACGATTCAAGCTCAAGGTATCGAAGGAGCTTTGGCACCTGCCAAAAACGGAGGTGTAAAGACGCACCACAAAACAATTATTAAAGGCGATTTTCATCCCGCAAAATCCACAATATTAAGCGAGGGATTTGAGGATGGAATACCAAGTACTTGGTCAAAGTTTTCTTTGGGGGCTTCCTCAGAGTGGACATGGACAACAGAGCAAGCGCATTCAGGTGACGGAGCTGCGTATCACAATGACGATGATTTGGAATGTGACGACTGGCTTGTCAGTCCACAGCTGACAATTGATAATTCCGGTTATTTTTTTAAAGCTTGGCAATATAATACATATTCCAGTTATTACGAAACTCATGAGATCGTTGTCTCAACGGGTAGCGGAGACCCCAATGATGGAGACTTTACAAATGTTCTTTTCGAGGGGAGTGGACCGGAAGAAGAATGGGAAGAAATAGTAGCTTCTTTATCCGCTTTTGAAGGTCAAGATATATACATTGGATTTCACTATATCGGTGAATATGCTGACCAATGGAGTATTGATGACGTCACAGTAGAGTCTGCTGCAATGCATGATTTGGGTATTGAAGAAATCACATTTTTAAGTACGATCAAGTATTTTGATAATGAAGCGATCGTCAAAATTCATAACTATGCATCTAGTTTAGAAACCGATTATCAATTGTCAATGTCCATCTTGGATGAGAATTCAAATACGGTCTATGCAGAAACGGTTGATGGAATTTCGATTGCTCCTACCGAAGATATTATCATTTCGATGCCCGAATGGAATGCAGAACAAACAGGAGAATATTCGGTAACGGTAAGTTTATTGCTCTCCGGTGATGAAAATCCGGATAATAACGAACTTGCAGGAAGCATTGAAGTCTATGAAAAAGGCTGGATAATTGTTAATGATATCGAAAGTCCTGTAAGTGAATATCTTGGTTCATCAGCAATTGATATACAAAATAGAAAGTTTTATTGTATCGGAGGAAATCCGGATGGCAATAAAATGTACATATTGGATTATGATGAGCTGGTGTGGAGTGAAGGAGCAGACTTGCCTGCTCATTCAGCTCTCGGCGGTGCTGCTTATGCCAATGGCAAAATCTATGCTCATCGAGGTGACGGAGGTGGGAAGTCTGAGCCTACATCCGATTTCTGGATATATGATGTTGCTACAAATACTTGGAACACAGCAGCTTCTTCGCCGGAAGTGTTGCGTTGGACAAAAATAATCTATAACCCTACGAATAATTTTGTTTATACTTTTGGTGGCAGAAACTCAAATTCTACACTTGGAAGTGTCTTCGCTTATGATATTGAAAACAATACCTGGGATGAAGCTACAAGTATGCCTATTGCAGTATTTGGAGCATCTGTAGTCTATCAATCCGAAAAAGTTTATGTGATCGGTGGATATGATGAAAACAATGTTTTGCTTAGTGAGGTTCAAGTCGGAACTTTCTCAGAATCAGACCCATTGGAAATTTCATGGACAACAGAAACCGCCAACTATCCTACTGCAATCTACAAAGCTCAGGCAAGTGCATTTGAAGAGAATAGTATTATCGTTTCGGGAGGTACCGATGTTTCTACGAACGTATGGACTCCAATCCCCGATACATATATATATGATATCGAGCAAGATACTTGGACGCAAATGCAAGACCAACCCACTTCATTATTGGGAGGTTTTGAAGGATTGGGACTTGTCAATGCCGGAAAAGATAACGAAGTCAATGTTTTGTTCAATATAGGTGGATATGATGGAAGTAGTGTCTTTACAGGTATGCAAGCCTTTCTTGGTTTTTCATTGACCATTCCACCTGTTGTGGATTTGGAGGCAAGCGTTATTACGGATGAAAATGATGTTGAGTTATCTTGGGAATTTGACGGGTTTCCCGGCTTTGAGCACTTCAATATTTATAGATCGACGGATGATGTTACTTATAATATGATTGACAATACCAGCTCACTTGAGTATCTCGATGTTGATTTGCCGATAGGTCATTATTATTATTATGTCACAGCGGTCTGCGACGGAGAGGAAGGTCCTGCATCCGAAATTGTTGAAGTGGATGTGTTGGTCGGCATTAACAACAATGCCTCAACTTCGATGCTTGTCTATCCCAATCCTGTAATAAACAAGCTCTACC
>CAZLTF010000485.1:0-1966 GCA_964562195.1 uncultured Bacteroidales bacterium
CTTCCCAGATGCCTTCGGAATCAATGGGAAACTCGCTCACTCCAATGGAAATGGTCTTCTGGATCTGTCCCCCGGGAACCTTGAATTTGGTCCTTTCCACGAGCTGACGAAGTTTTTCGGCTACTTTCACCGCTTCTCCAGCCCTAATATCTGTTAAGAGAATAAGGAATTCTTCACCACCAAACCTGATAGCCAAATCCGAGGTACGAATATTATCTTTAAGGATCTGAGCCGTTTTCTTAAGGACTTCGTCTCCTACTTCGTGACCATAAGTATCGTTTACTTCTTTGAAGAAATCTAGATCACACATCAATACGCCCAGCACAGTGCCCCGTCGGAGGATGCCTGCCACCAAAGTGTCAATATATGTTTCCAGAAAGCGGCGATTATAAAGTTCGGTGAGAGGATCTTTTAAGGCCATTTCTCTCATTGATTGAGCAAATCGTTTAGCTTCGATTACAGGTATTGCTTCTCTAATATAGGCCTTAGCTTGTCTAATAGCCCAATCATAACGATGTAATTCTTTGCTTTCTTTAGTCTTTGGAAGAATAAATTGCACAACTCCTACTGTACGTCCACCAACTACCATTGGAATACAAACGTGATCAACCTCTTCCTGCCATAAAAAGAGACGGCAAATTCCCTGATATTCCAGGGACGATATTATATGCCCTGTTCTTTTTGCACGACATCTATTAGCATCACCTAGCTTTTCTGGATTGAATTCTAGATCTGATGGACACAGATAGACAGGTTTCATTTTATTTTCACTATTTGCAACCTGAAAAATAGCAAATGTTTTAAGACCCAATCTATTCTTAAAAACATCTGCTAAACGTTTATATATGTCCTCAACGGTTTCATCCTCTTCAATGATTTTCTTAAAGAGATTAAATTCATTTATTTGCTTAATTAACCTATTGAATTCGTGTGCTAACATACCAATTTCATCTCTCGATCGAATTTCCAGAAGGGCTTCTTGACATTCTTCCTGACCTTCTGAAAGACGTCTTATGCGAATAGTAATTTCACGTATTGGTTTTAAAACTGTATAAACAAAAAGAAAACCTGTTATCAAAAGTACAGAAATCAAACACAAAGTAACTATTGTACTAGAAATTTCACCACGTCTTATGATTTTCTCAATATTCTGAGTTTGAACAAAATGCTTTCCCAAAGTAATTTGAATAAAATGTGATATTTCTTTCTCAATCTGGCGAATATCTTTCAGCAAAGATGCCTGCAATCCAGTAAATTCTTTTAAATCATCAATATTATTGATTTTACTTTCTATTTCAAAAAATTTTTTTCTCATATTTTCTAAAATATTTTTGAGGTCTTCGTTCTCCACAGGATAAATAACAAACTCATCAATAAAAATATTACGAGAAACGTCTTGGATTTTACCACCATCTATCATACTTTCTACAATCTGATTAGCCTCTCTAATATGAGATAGAAGTTTCACTTTGATTTCACTCATCAAATTTTCTTTTTGTAAAGATGATTTTGTAGATAATAGATAATCAATATTTTCAAGCTGTCTTAATAGAATTTGACCAGCCTTGTATTCTGGCAAATATACAGTATTAAGTTCAGAAATAGCTCCTTTTATTTGTTCGAGTTGGATCACAAAATAACTAGTCATGAAGGTATAACCAAAAAAGCAAAGAGCAATAATAACTCCTATCTTGATAAATAGACTTACACTGAAGAGTTTATCGAGGAGACAATTGTAAATACTGAATAAAAGAGTACTTTTGGATTCGTCTTCGGTCCAAAATGCGTCTTTTTTTTTGGATTTTCGGAATAATTTTTCTATCTTCGGCCAAAGCTTACAATCCATGATTGCCCGCCGCGATGGAGTTCAAGATCCCTATCGGCTGCCGAAAGGGTAATCTTAAACCTTTACAGGCCTCCTTCCTCAGCCTAAGCTTGGAATTCATGGAGAAAGGAAGCCTTTTCA
>CAZLTF010000486.1:0-5004 GCA_964562195.1 uncultured Bacteroidales bacterium
CGGGCTTTTTTATATACATATTTTAAAATTAAAATAGATAAGAATGAAACTTTCGCAATTTAAATTTTATTTACCCCCTGAACTGATTGCACAAGAGCCACGTAAATATCGTGACGAGTCCCGTTTGATGGTCATCCATAGAGACACTCAATCTATTGAGCATAAGCAGTTTAAAGACATACTTAACTATTTTGACGACCAGGACGTAATGATTGCAAACAACACCAAAGTGTTTCCTGCCAGACTTCCGGGAATAAAAGAAAAAACCGGAGCAAAGATAGAGGTGTTTTTGCTCCGCGAATTGGATAAAGAATCCTATTTGTGGGACGTTCTTGTCGATCCTGCACGAAAAATCAGAATTGGCAATAAGTTGTATTTTGGAGAAAATCATGATCTTATTGCCGAGGTCATTGACAATACTACTTCAAGAGGAAGGACGATACGTTTCATTTTTGACGGAGAGTATGATGAGTTTAAGGAGACTTTGCACAGGCTTGGGGAGACACCTTTGCCCAGAATTCACGATCGGGAAGTAACCGAAGAAGATGATGAGCGCTATCAATCCATTTTTGCGAAAGTAGAAGGGGCGGTCGCTGCACCTACCGCTCATTTGCATTTTAGCCGTGAATTGCTCAAACGTTTTGAACTTAAAGGGATCAACCTTACACAACTTACGTTGCACGCAGGTCTGGGAAATTTTGACAACATCGAAGTTGAAGATCTTTCAAAGCATAAACCCGAGTCCGAAGAGATTCATATTTCTCAAGAGACGGTGGATTTTGTCAATACTGCCAAATCTACCGGACACCATATTTGTGCAATCGGAACTACGACCCTCAAGGCTCTTGAGTCTGCGGTTACCCTCTCGGGAAATTTAATCAAATTTGACGGATGGACCAATAAATTTATCTATCCTCCCTATACCTATCGTATTCCAACCGCGCTAATTACCAATTTTCATCTCCCAAAATCAAAAATGTTGATGATGGCTACTGCCTTCGGAGGGTATGATTTTGTGATGCGCGCATACAAAGAAGCCGTAGAAAAGGAATATCGTTTCTTCACTTACGGAGATGCTATGCTTATCTTGTAAATTATGAAATCGTATGCCATAATTGTTGCCGGAGGCATAGGAAATAGAATGCAAAGCCTTTTGCCTAAGCAGTTTCTCGACCTTTCCGGAAAAGCTATTTTGTGGCATAGCATTGAAATTTTCCATTCATACGATCCTTCGATTGAGATTATCGTCAGTATGCATCCGGCATACATTGATTACTGGAAGAAGGAATGTGCAAAAAACAACTATTCTATTGAACACCGGATAGTTGAAGGTGGCAAAACGCGATTTCACTCCGTACAAAACGCTTTGACAAAGGTGACAGAACCGGGTTTTGTTGCCATTCACGATGCTGCCCGTCCGCTTATATCGCAGAAATTTGTCAGCACGCTTTTTGAAGAGGCGATGACAAACGAAAATTGCATTCCCGTCCTACCCGTTACCGAATCGATACGAAAAATAAGCGATGATAAGAATATTCCACTCCAAAGAGAAAAATATTTTTTTGTACAAACACCTCAAATTTTTTATTCCGGCATTCTTCTAAAGGCTTACCAACAAACGTATCAGCCTTCTTTTACGGATGATGCAAGCGTAGTAGAAAATATGGGATATTCCATACATACAAGTGAAGGACTGGCAAATAATTTTAAAGTCACAACATTAAAAGATATACTTTTGGCAGAGTTGCTTCTCTCCGGTTCAACCAAAACAGATCACTGATGGGCAAATGAGACAAACGGCTTATTTTCTTTCTTTTGGGTCTTCATATACTATTTTTTGTATTTCAACTAGTATCGGGTAATGAATTGCTTGATGACAGCGATGGCTACCTGATGATGGCAGACAATATACCACAATGGTGGTTGTATTGCGGCGACTTGAGCCAAAAAGTTAATCCCGGTTTATACAGGGTCTGACGAAGAGCTCTCAGACAAATGAAAAAAAATGAGTTACGCAAATATATCAATAATAAAATGCAAGAGAAATCAGCGTTTATTCCAAATAGTCCTGCATTTATGAATCCAGTCAAAAAAGCAAACAAATCCCCAATCCTTACGGAATGAAATGCGTTTTGTATTCTTCGGGAAGTTTGAATCAAAGCAAAACTTTCCTCATTTTCCGCCAAGGAGAAAAACCTCTTTCAATAAAAAAACCTCATCAGCCCGTTTCACCTCAGTAGCCGGATAATTCCCCAAATGCAGAGCCTTATTACCTTATTGGTGAGAAAATATATACATTTGGATGCAAGCTATATCTATCTGACATTGAATCAATTAAACAATCAACAAAACGAGTCGTAAAGAAAACCGGCAATCCTGTTTTCAATTTTTTCTCAATCATATCAAAAAAATCCCTATACTTGCCGAAAATTATCAGTATTACCGTGTTGAGATGGGAATGGGTGGTTTTTTTTGGACAGACTACCGTTAGCCCACATAGAACAGAGCGAAGGAATTAAGCGAAAAATATATAAGTTTGAAAAAAATATGAACCTAAAAAAAAGAAAAGAAGGAAAGAAAAATTAAAATTAGTAACATTGGCAGTTTTACTCATATTCGGACTGAGTAATCTGCAAGCACAAGAAGCCATACTTGCCACAGGTGGAGAAGCAAGCGGCAGCGGTGGCTCGGCGAGTTACACCGTAGGACAAGTGGTTTATTCTACCAATGTAGGAACAAATGGAAATTCTGTTACCGAAGGTGTACAACAACCTTACGAAATTTCGGTAGTAGCAGGAATAACAGAAGCCAAAGACATTAGTTTATCTGTTTCGGCATTTCCAAATCCTACAAGTAATTATTTAACTGTAAAAGTTGAAAACTATAAAACTACAAATTTGCAGTATCTAATTTTTGATATAAACGGAAAACTTTTGCAAACAGTAAAAGCAACAGGACAAGAAACGCAAATAGAAACAAGCGAACTTGTACCGGATAGTTACTTTGTAAAAATATTAGATAGTGAAAAAGCAATTAAAGTATTTAAAATTATTAAAACTAATTAAGAGATGAAACGAATTTATACAATTTTAGCAGCAGTATTAATAACTGCAAGCGTGTTTGGACAAGCACCACAAAAAATGACTTATCAATCAGTAGTAAGAGATACAAGTGATCAATTGATTGCAAATCAAGTTATTGGTATGCAAATTAATATTTTGCAAGGTTCAGCAACAGGAACATCAGTTTACACCGAGACACAAACCACAACAACCAATATAAATGGTTTACTAAGCATAGAATTTGGCGGACAAGCGGGTTTTGATACCATCACTTGGGCAAACGGACCATATTTTATAGAAACCAATATTGATGTAACAGGAGGTAGCTCCTACACCATAACAGGAGTAAGCCAATTATTAACAGTACCTTATGCCTTACACGCCAAAACAGCAGAAAGTATTGAAGGTGGTACTTCTCTTGCTATTGGCGATAGCTACCAAGGCGGCACAATATTTTGGTTAGATAGCACAGGGCAACACGGATTAATAGCTACCCCAATGAATCAAACTGCAGAGATACGCTGGTATGCAGGATCTTATGGAAAGACTCAAGCCAAAGGAGACGGACTTTATGCAGGAAAAGCAAACACTGCAATAGCCATAGCATCACACGTAGCATTAGGTGATGATAATTATAATTATGCAGCACGAATCTGCAATGAATTACAGATTACCGAAAATGGCGTTACATACGGCGACTGGTACTTACCTTCAAAATATGAGCTAAATCTATTGTACTTGCATAAAGATGTAGTTAGCGGTCTTTCTGATTATTACTATTGGAGTTCTACCGAGATGGACGGCGCCAGCGCTTAGCTACAGAACTTATACGATGGCTTCCAGGTCTGCAGCGTTAAGAGCCGCCAATACAAAGTGTGTGCTATTCGGGCTTTTTAACAATTTACCTCTTTTTCTGTTGATCCGGTCGCCGGATAATATTGAATATTTTAGAAAAAACCGGAAGGTTTTCGATGGTAATCGTATGTTTTGCTGTCAAAGAATTCTTTTGTTTTGGAAGAGAGATAGAGAAAAGGTTCCATTTTGGGGTCTTTTTTGAGGTGAAATAGTGCAGCGGGTTTTCCTTGACAGGCATCTGCAATAAGGATGTAGAAGGTCAAATCGTTTTTTTGGAGCCATTGGTATGCTTTATTGCTGTTGGATATGGCTGCGTCCAATGCCGCCAATTCGGGAAAATGATTTTTCAACAACCATTGGCTTGCCTCATCACTTCCTTTGATGGCACTGGCAAAAGCCGCCAATTCGGGAAATCCGTTTTCCAATAACCACCGGGATATCTTTTCGTTTCCATGAATCGATTCTGCCAATGCAATGATTATTTTGTCGGGGTATTTAAGCAGGTGCATAAAACAAAATTTGGTTAATAAACTTCAACATTAAGACCGTATGTATTCATTCGTTTGGCAATGGAGCTAAGTTCATCCGCTTCGATTTTTTCTAAATTTGATGCAGGAGTATCCCGGTCGATGGAGTAGAGTAAAATCTTGCCTGGGCGGATTGTTTGGTAAGCATTTATCAGAGCTTGAATTTCTTGACTTGTCGTGTTATCGATTGGATTGGATTGGTCATTGCTTCGCAAAAGCATTGTTTGGATAATCTGTTTGCTTTCAAACCTTTGTATCTGTTTGATGATATATTCGATTGAATGTTTTCCAAGCGATTTGTTGATGGATTCATAAGTTGTCTGAATTGCTGAATCGAGCTTCAAAACATTATGGTCAACTTTTTTGAGGGCTTCAAAAACGGATTTTTTGTGAAGCATGGTAGCATTGGAAAGTACCGTAATCTTGGATTGTGGAGCGTAGTGGTCGCGAAGTTCTAATGTGTTGTTGATAATCCATTCAAAATCAGGATGTATGCTAGGCTCTCCATTGCCGGCAAAGGTGATATTGTCCGGGCTTTGTCCTTTGGATTGAAGAAGTAT
>CAZLTF010000487.1:0-8538 GCA_964562195.1 uncultured Bacteroidales bacterium
TTGGAATTTGTGTTGTTTTTTTGATTTTCAATCGAGATTGAATAAAATAGAATCAGGAGGCTAAGGAGACTGATGATTGCTCCTGTTAAAGCCTTTGGCCATGAGGTTGCTGCTGCATTATTGCCAAGTTGTGATTCAATATTATTCCACAAAGCGCCGGAAGGTTGGTGAAGGGGTAGGGTTTTGAGTGATTGACGAAAAGCATCATTCGCTTCCATTTTTGAAAGTTCCTTGTCAATGCCGGACCAAAGCCCTTCATCCGGTTTGTGCTCAGGCAAATTATTTAGATAGTTATCGTATGCTTCCATAATTATATAAATCTTTTGCTGTGAATGATATCTCTCAATTTTCGCTTTGCGTGAAAAAGTTGGGATTTGGATGTTCCGACTGATATATCGAGCATTTTTGCTACCTCCTTGTGGGAATAGCCTTCTACCTCGATGAGTAAGAATACCGCTCTAAATCCGCTTGAAAGGCTGAGTATTGCTTTTTCGAGATATTCGGCATTCAGGATAGTAGGCATTTCTACAAATTCTGTGATATCAGCCTCTTCCCATCGAACAAAGAGTTTTTCCTTCTTTATTTTACGCAAAGCGGTACGCACGACAATCGTTTTGATCCAAGCACCAAGAGTCGAATTGCCTTTGAATGACTTGATGTCTCGAAATACTTGAATAAATGCATCTTGTAAACTGTCGTGTGCCATATCTTTATCCGATAAAATTCTATAAGTCGTAGAAAACATGGCAGTACAGTACTTGTCATACAATACTTTCTGCATCTGTCTGTTATTTTTAATGCAGGCTTCTACCAATTCTTTTTCAGTATAAGCTGTACTCCTCTTTTCTACGTGGTTTTCCAAATTTTACTCTGCTTTTTCTATTTGTTCTGTATGAAAGGGTAAAAGTAGTTAAAAAAGGTTGTATTTGAAGAAAAATTTTTAAATGTTTATGAGCACTTTTTATTTTTCGTACCTTTGCAGCCCTAAATTTTTTTGAAAGATGGAGAGATATATAGATAAAATAAACGAATTGGCGGAAACTTACCGCAATTATACCGCTGAGAATTTGTCCAAGTTGATAAAAATCAAATCCTTAAGCAAAGAGGAGAAAGAGGTTCAGTTAGAGCTGAAACGCCAAATGGAAGAAGCGGGATTTGATGAAGTATTTATAGATGGGCTTGGTAATGTGATTGGTCGAATCGGAAACGGAAAAAAAATCCTTGCATTGGACGGGCATATGGATACCGTGGATTTTGGAAATATGAAAAACTGGGATTTTGATCCGCTTTCGGGCGAGATCAGAGATGATTATGTGTTGGGACGCGGTACCGTTGACCAAGAGGGGGGACCTGCTGCCTTTGTTACCGCAGGGCGTATCCTCAAAGAACTGGGCTTTGATCGAGATATGACAATCTATTTTGTGGGAAGTGTGATGGAAGAGGACTGCGACGGATTGTGTTGGAAATATATTATCGAAGAGGATAAAATAAAACCGGATTTTGTTATCAGTACAGAACCGACCAACCTTAATGTCTATCGTGGTCATCGCGGAAGAATGGAGATGCATGTTGAGTTCTTTGGTGTTTCTTCACACGGCTCGGCTCCCGAAAGAGGAAAGAATGCGATCTATATGGCTGCACGTGCTGCTCTGGAAATCGAAAAATTGAATGAAAATCTCACTTACGACCCATTTCTTGGTCGGGGAAGTGTGACAATCTCCGAGTGCGTTACGGGCAGTCCGTCTCTTTGTGCAGTCTCCGATTATGCCCGCTTGCATTTGGATAGAAGATTGACATGGGGAGAAACAAAAGAATCTGCAGTCGCCGAAATTCAAAATATTATCAAAGATATGGATGCGGAGGTGAGTGTCCTTAATTATTATGAAAAAGCCTACACGGGATTGGAATATGGAATGGAAAAATATTATCCGACTTGGAAAATGCCGGAAGATCATCCTATCGTACAAGCCGGCGTACATAGTTTTGAGAAGCTTTTTGGTAAGAAACCTCTCGTGGATAAGTGGACATTCTCTACCAATGGAGTTACGATCAATGGCATATATGGAATTCCGACCATTGGTTTTGGTCCCGGAAATGAAGTGCTCGCACATGCTCCCAACGAAAAGGTGAAAATTGATGACTTGGTGAAGGCTTCCGCTTTTTATGCGGCTTTTGCTTTTGAGATTTAGAGCGATAGCGATGTGGAAGCAAATTCCCGCCCGTCCGCCGGAAAATCCGGGGTTCTCTGTGTGTTTGATAAGGTGGGATATGTGTTGTATCGGAAGACTTGTGGTGGGTGATATTTGAAGTGAAATTGTTTTTTCCTTTATCGGAAAATGAATATTGACAACAAAAAAATTGGAATATGAATACATTATTTGGAAAGGATTTCCTGTTGACCTGGGAAAAGGATAAAAAAGATTTGGAGCTATTGGTGGAGATTGCCGAAGAGTTGAAAAGAATGCGGGATGATAATATTTCTCCCAAAATCTTTGAATCGGGATTGGCTGTTTCACAGTTTAGAGACAACTCTACACGTACACGGTTTTCATTTGCTTCGGCTGCCAATCTTTTAGGGCTTGAAGTACAGGATTTGGATGAGAGTAAATCTCAAATTGCTCATGGGGAGACAGTTAGAGAAACATCCAATATGATTTCTTTCTTGACCGATTTCATCGGAATACGTGATGATATGTATCTCGGAGCTGGTAATGCATATATGCGAGAGGTAGGAGAAGCCTTGGATGAAGGTTTTGCGAAAGCTGTCTTGCCGGTAAGACCGGGAATTATTAATCTGCAATGTGATATTGATCATCCGACACAATCAATGTCCGATTTAATACACCTCAAAAAAACTTTCGGTTCACTCGAAAATCTAAAAGGAAAGAAAATTGCCATCAGCTGGGCATATTCTCCAAGCTATGGAAAACCATTGTCTGTTCCGCAAGGATTGATAGGACTTATGACGCGTTTTGGGATGGATGTCTCTTTGGCTTATCCCGAAGGATATAATCTTATTCCCGAAGTCGAAAAAATGGCTGCCCGGCAAGCTGCGGAGAATGGAGGAAAATTTGAAATTGTAAACTCTATGGAAGAAGCTTTCAGGAATGCGGATGTCATTTATCCCAAAAGTTGGGCGCCTTATCATATTGTCAAGGAGCGTACCGAATTGCTTCAAAAACAAGATGTTGAAGGCCTCAAAAACTTAGAGAAAGTAGCTCTGGCTGAAAATGCCAAACACAAAGATTGGGAAGCGGATGCCGCTAAACTTGCCCTTACCAAAGAAGGAAAAGCTTTGTATATGCACTGTTTGCCGGCGGACATTTCCGGTGTTTCGTGTGAGGAAGGGGAGGTAACGGCTGATTTATTTGAAGAATATCGTATTCGTACCTACAAAGAAGCCGGCTTCAAACCGTATGTCATTGCAGCAATGATGTTTGCCAATCGCTTTGAAGACCCCCGCAGTGTTCTTGCTGCAATTCGTAAGCGAGCAACCAAAAGGTTCGGAATATAACAAGGCGTTGCTACCGGAGCGCTTTGCGTGCTTGAAGGATATATTTTGCCCTGTCCAGAGGGCTTATCCCTTTGTATTCACGTATCTGCCCCAAGTCGTCGGCTACTTTCCGGTAGCTGTCGAAGCGTGTGAATATTTTTGCCTTTCCGCCGGAGCGGGAACTGAGTTGGACGGGGTAATCAATCGAACTTGCCAGTGGAATTTTGCCTTCCAATCGAAATATCCCGTTCTCAAATAGGGGATTTGCAAACATAGCTCTCATCTGCCTTAGATCGGAGGCTATCTTGCCTAACATCTCTTCGGGAGCAATAACCTTAAAATGGAGGATTGGTTCTAATAGATCGGTACCTCCTTCTTGAAGCCCGTTCATCAATGCCATCGGTGTGGCAACGACAAAATCGCCGGCGCGGGAATGTACATTGTGATCTTCGCCATCGATTAGTGTGATTTTGACATCTGTGACTTCCCAGCCTTTGATCCCCTGTTTTAAAGCCTTTGGAATTGTCCTTTCAATCTCTTTTTGATATTTCAAGAGTATTTTATCGACGCTTACTTCCGAATGAAAAGAGTAACCGTAGCCCGGCGGCATCGGTTCGATCTTTAATGTCAAAACCGCCCAACATGGTTTGGGCATTGTGTACTCTTCTATTCCATAAATGATCGTCTTGGGTGTTTCTTTGTAAATAATCTTTGGATTGCCAAATTCTATTTTCAAACCAAAACGTTCCAAAATATTACTTTCTATGATTTGCATCTGAATCCATCCATTCACTTTGATGTGAAATTCTTCTTCTTCACGTAGCCATTCAAAATCCAAAGACGGTTCTTCGATATTGATGATAGTCAGCGCTTCGGCAAGTGCAAAATACTCTGCTTTGACCTGCGGGTGAACACTTACGGTGAGAATGGGGGAAATGGATGAAATGACCTTCTCTATCTTTTGTCTTCCTATAATATCTCCGGCTTGTGCTTGCTGAAAACCACTCACTACTCCGGTATCTCCGGCTTCAATATGTGGAATGTCCGAAAGTTTTTGTGCGAAAATGCTTTTTAGCTGACTGATTTTCTCGCTTCTTCCCAATCTTTGATTAAATATTTCTTCGCGTTTTGTCAATTTACCCCCAAACATACGAACATAGGCAAGTCTGCCGAGAGTTTGGTGTATGCGGATGCGGTAGATGATGCCTGACACTTGGTCTGATATGCGGGGAGGGGGAAGGTAGCGGACGATGCTATTCATCAGTGCTTGAACTCCCAATCCGGTCTTGGCTATCCCAAAATGCAACGGAAATATCTTTGCTTGTGAGACCCAATCCCTTAGTTTCATATCCATATCCTCAAAATGTATATCTTCTTCGGATAAATATGCTTCCATAATAGAATCGTCATTTTCGGCTATGATTTCCACATTGGCGGAGGAAAATGATTCTTTTCTCCAAATATTTTCCGGATTTGCATTTATATCCGCTGATTTTACCTCTTGCATCGGAAAAATATGAGGAGAAAGCTCCTTCTTGATTTCATCTGTCACCAACTCAATGTCCACCCCTTCTCGATCCAGTTTGTTGACAAATAGTATTGTCGGGATGTTTTGGGAGCGGAGCAATTCCCAGATGACATAGGTCTGAGCTTGAACTCCTTCGGGGGCGGAGATGAGTAGGACTACAGCATCTATTGCCCACAAACTACGTTCTACTTCTGCGATAAAGTCAGCATGTCCGGGAGTGTCAATCAGATTGATCCGTATTGCGTTCCAGTCAAAAGAAAGGTTGCCGGATTGAACCGAAATGCCCCTGTCTTTTTCTATTTGCAAAAAATCGGATTGGCTTGAACCTTTATCTACATTTCCCGGTGTCTTGCTCATGCCCGCTCGAAATAGAATCTGATCTGTCAATGTTGTCTTTCCGGCATCGACATGCGCCATGATTGCAATGTTTCGTATTTTGTTGTTAGTCATCTTTGCAAAAATAATAGGAATAATAAAACGAAACCGGATCTTTTGTGCCTTTCTCAAATAAAGTGATTGTTTTTTGGCACGGATATTGCGAGAGGTATGGTAGTGTTAGACAATTAAGTTTTAAACGTTTTATGAAAACAGTAAAGAGTCCCGGCAATGAGTCGGGACTTTTCTATTTTATATATTGATATACAGCAAGATAGGCTGAAAGTATCGAATTGTCCATTCTGTCTCGAAAGGTTTTTGTGAGATGATATCGTTTTTTGCAATTCTTGAAATTAGACTATATTTCCAAATTTTAGACATTTCTTATCAATACATCTTTTTTTCAAAGTAATGGCGTTCGATATTTTCGCGGTGATCCGGATGTGCAATTTTTACCAAAGCATTGATTCTCTGTTTGATTGTTTTTCCATAAAGATTAGCAACACCATATTCGGTCACAATATAGTGAACATGTGCCCGGGTTGTTACTACACCGGCACCGGGTTGAAGATAAGGGACAATACGGCTTCTTCCTTTTTTGGTTACGGAAGGCAATGCAATGATTGGTTTTCCTCCTTCGCTCAATGAAGCTCCCCGTATGAAATCCATTTGTCCACCGACTCCACTATACATTCTCATTCCGATAGAATCGGCACAGACTTGTCCGGTCACATCGACTTCAATTGCCGAATTGATGGAGACCATTTTCGGGTTTTGCATTATCACGGCTACATTGTTGGTATAATCTGCACTTTTCATTTCAATAAAAGGATTGTCATCGACGTACTCATACAGGCGTTTGCTACCCATCAAGAAGGTCGTAATGGCTCTTCCGCGATCAATTTTTTTATTATTTCCATTGACGACATCCTTCAAAATAAGGTCAATCACTCCATCTGAAAACATCTCGGTGTGCAATCCGATTTGTTTGTGATTTCCCAGTCTTGCCAACACGGCATTCGGGATATTGCCGATACCCATCTGCAGAGTGCTTCCGTCTTCTATCATTTCGGCTATGTAATCACCGATTTTTTGTTCGATAGCGGTAGGAGTTTTGGGAGCATGTTCGTGAAGAGGTCTATCGACTTCTACGAAGGCATCCAGCTCGGTAATATGGATGATTCCTTCTCCGTGAGTGCGTGGCATTTGGGGGTTAATCTCGGCTATCACATAATTGGCATTTTCGATGGCGGCGACCGTTGCCGCAACAGTCACACCTAACGAGCAGTAGCCGTGTTTGTCAGGAGGAGAGACTTGTACGAGGGCTACATCAAGATCAATGATATTCCGTTTAAATAATAAAGGCAATTCTCCTAAAAATACCGGCGTATAACATCCATTGCCGGCGGCTAATGTATGCCGTACATTGGGACCGATAAAAAAGGAGTTAACAAAGAAACTGTCTTTGTATTTAGGGTCGGCATAACTTGCTTCTCCTTCGATATGAAGATGGCATATTTCTACATTCTTCAATTCTTCGTGACGTGCGGTCATCGCATCAATCAATACTTGGGGTGCTGCTGCTGCTGCTTGAATATATACCCGGTCACCGGATTTAATGATTTTTACGGCTTCTGCCGGACTTACTGCTTTGTACATATACTTTTTTGTTTTTTTTGAATTTAATAATCTGTTTTTTAATAAAAATGGGTATCGACAATAGGCTGCCAGAGCATCGCATAATGGTCGTCTCCGGCGGCTTTGCATACTTCTTCAAATACGCAATGGGTGTGTTCTGTCAATTCGACTGCTTGATAAAAAGTGCAAGGGTCTTTTTCGCAATGATGATTTCGACAGAGCATCGTTTCATTGCAACAGCTTCGACCATGAGGCCAAAAAAAATCATTCATTACCAAGAGGTCATGACGGGATTCGGTGGCAATTATCCGCATTGCATCGATAGCCGGTTGCCGGATCTCTTCATCGGAGTCAAGGGGTTTTCTATAGCGTAGAGATTGATATAAATCCGAATCTTTTATCTCAATACAGCCGAGACGCATCAATACACGCTGCATATGATAATCCATGATTGGTATCAGATTCTCTTTATCTTCAATCGTCAGCACTCCTGCATCCTTTGCAAGTTTGAGAAAGAAGGTCGCTTTTTTCTTCATCGGGTCATGAAATGCTTCCAACTCCGGAAGTGTTTCGTAATATCCTTTACCTTGATGAAATAACTTTTGTTTTGTAGCTTGGAGATAGTTGATTGAGCTACCGCCAAAGTCGTTTTCCAACCATGTTCCCATTTCTTTTATCATTCTGGTGCGTTCGTCTATTCGGTCTAAGTTGCATTGCAGTGCATCTTGGTCATACGAAAAGGCTTTTATCAGCTCTCGTTTGATGGTATTTTCTGTTGACTTTGTCAAAAAAACCGTGTCTAAAAGCGGGGAATCGTCATCGATCATTTTGAGAAATGCATATTCCATAAAATCCCAACCATACAAATCTTTATCGGGATGATAAAGTGTATAGGTTTGATGGCAAATTCCGGCAGCAAAAAGATAGGTCTTAAATTGGATGTCCGCAGTGGCTTTGAGATGCAAAAATGGGCGCTCGTGAAAAGAATCGCGAATTTTCAATCTTCCCAAAATCTTACCAACTTCTTTTGATTTGCTGCTATTTACGAGTACTTTCTCCTTCAAAATATGTATCTTGTTAATTTATTATCAATTATTTACAATCTATAAAAAAAGTCGTATTTTTTTCTGTAAAAATACGACTTTCTATATTTCAAATACAAATTATTTGTTAATATTTTGTAGCGATCACTTTTTGTGCCTGTTCGATTGCATCAAGGATGGATTGTTCGGCTTTATAGCTTTTTGCTTTTTCCAAAAGTACTAAGGTTTTTTTAAACATTTGTTGGACTTTTACTATTTCCGATTTAAATTTTTTCGGATTTGTTTTAGCATAGGCATTTGTTTTGGCGAGTTTTTTGGAGGCTGCATTGAAGGACTTCAGAGCCACTTTTTTATGATGACCTGCAATGATTTTTGTGAATTTAGGTTTCATTTTTGGACAAGTATTTGCTCCGTCTTCTGCCAACACGAGCATTTCATCTGATTTTTTCTCTTTTTTTAGA
>CAZLTF010000488.1:0-10911 GCA_964562195.1 uncultured Bacteroidales bacterium
ATTTTTTCACCTTTGTTGACTGCTTTGGTGTGATGAATCTGAATGCCCACATTGCCCGCAGGATGTAATCCTTTGAAAATCCGGATTTTGGCATTTTTTATTTTGGCAAAAATAGAATCGGCATCCGGTATGCCAAGATACACATCGCCGGATGTTAATTTTGTCAAAACGTCTATCCCCGCCTGAAAAGCTTCCATCTCATCTTTGAAAATAAATTCTGTGTCCGGAGCCAGTGGTGCGGTGTCAAAAGTCGAGATAAAAATATCTCTTGGCTCATCTTTCGGATTGGCAATCACTTTGTATGGACGTTGCCGGATATTGACCCAAGCTCCGCTTTTCAACAAAGTTTCCTGAATCTCATCTTTGGTAAGGGCAGAAATTGCTTTCGTAGGAAATTCAACAGCTTCGTTCTTACCATCGGATTTGATTTTTATCTCAAGAATTTTGCGTTTGGCACCCCGTTTTACCTCTTCGATTACCCCACTGACAGGTGAAGTGAATTGAAGTTCAGGGTGATTTTTATCATAAAAGAGGGCAGTTCCGGCTTTCACGCTTGCCCCTTCTTTGAAATAAAGCTTGGGGAAAACATCCACAAAATCCGTAGGCTTAACTGCAAAGTCCTGAACATCAATAGAAACAATCTTCTTTTCGGCTTCTCCCGAAAGGGGAATATTTAGACCTTTTTTTATTTTTATGACATTTGTCATCTGAAATTATTTTTATAAATATTGCTCGCAAAAGTAAGCAATGAATGACAATCATCGATTTTATTTTAAAAATATTTTTTTACTAAATGCTTATCTACAATGATTATAAATAAAGAATACCTATAACATTAAGAGAATCAGCCAATTTAAATAACTTATGGCATACATTTCCTATTTTAAAAAAAACCGATTGGAAGTTACGAAAACAAAAATTTTGTGATGTTAAATGAATAACGACTCATTTAATTCGGGCAACATCGAATTAGGGTCTGCTGAAAATCAAAGAAGTGCCTTCATTTTTTATTATTCGGTGATGCCTTTGTATCAGATAGTTGAAGAAAACAGAAATATCGCCAAAAGAAACTTTTTAGGATTTGCTTGTTTTTTTGACTGGGCTTATAAATGCAAGACTTTTTGGAAAAAACGCTGTTTTTTTTGCATTTTATTATTGATATTTTTGCGTAATTCGTTTTCTTTCAAGTGTTTGAGAATTTTCAGCAGACCCTAATTATTATTCAGGTATGATGGACAAATAATTTTCTAAAATGATGAGATTGACGGATCGAGTGTAGAAAATCTCCGGTTGTAAATTATTTTGCTCTTTCCAGCTCAACGGTAAAATGTCTCATAATCGGAGCTTCACGGATGATCCGGAGACCTTTTTTGATTTTATCGCGGCGATCATACACATTTTTGAGTGCAGCGGCTACATAATCCATATGGGAATTGGTATAAGTACGACGGGGGATAGCAAGTCTTACCAATTCCATCTTGGGATAGCGGTTTTCTCTTGTTTCGGGATCTCTATCGGCAAGCAAAGTACCAATCTCTACGCCACGCACACCACTTTCGAGGTATAACTCGACGGCAAGGGTTTGTGCAATATATTCTTCTTTTGGGATATGGGGGAAAAAAGCTTTGGCATCGATGAAGATACCGTGTCCACCGACCGGCTGCAAGATGGGAATACCATATTCTATGAGTTTGTTTCCGAGATATTCTACTTGTTTGATACGTGTCTGCAAGTAATCAAATTCGGTACTTTCATAAAGCCCTTGCACCAAGGCATTCATATCTCTTCCAGACATCCCACCATAGGTGACAAATCCTTCAAACATAATATTATATACACTTGCTTTTTCATACAATGCGCGTTCTCTAAATCCGATAAATCCACCCATATTGACAATTGCATCTTTTTTGCTGCTCATGGTCATTGCATCGGCATAGGAGTACATTTCTTTTACAATTTCTTTGATGCTTTTGTGTTGATAGCCATCTTCCCTGGTCTTAATGAAATAGGCATTTTCCGCAAAGCGGGCAGAATCCAAAATGAGTCGTGTTCCGTATTTTTTGGTCAATTGATAGACTGCTTTAATATTTGCCATAGAGACCGGTTGTCCTCCTGAAGTATTATTCGTTACCGTTACAATCACAAACGGAATTTTATGTTTGGGATATTTTTTGAGTACTTTTTCCAATTTTTTAATATCTACATTTCCTTTGAAAGGGTAATCCAAGGTGGGATGAAAAGCTTCGTCGATCGTACAATCGACAGCTTTTGCTTTGCGAAATTCAATATGTCCTTTGGTGGTATCGAAATGAGAGTTGCCGGGGATAATATCATCTTCTTTGACCAATACCGAAAACAACACATTCTCGGCGGCACGTCCTTGGTGTGTAGGCAGGAAGTCATTGAAGTCAAATAAATCTTTGATGGCTGCTTTCATTTTGAGATAAGAAGATGCACCTGCATAACTCTCATCTCCTTGCATCATCGCACCCCATTGTTTGTCACTCATAGCTCCTGTGCCGGAGTCGGTTAGCAAATCGACAAATACGTATTCCGCACGTAAATTAAAAAGATTATAATAGGCTTCTTTTATCCATTTTTTTCGCTCTTCGAGCGTGGATTTACGGATATTTTCGACCATTTTTATTTTATAGGATTCTGCGAAAGGTAATTTCATATAATTTATTGTTTAATTATACTCTGAAAAGAAAATATATCGTTATCACTCAGAATAAATGACTTGCAATAATGTTTCCCCTACTGCTTTGAGTGTATTTTTGTCTATATTGTCCATAGTATCACCGGAGGTGTGCCAGTAATCGAAGAATGTTCCATTCTTAGAATCGGGGTCCAGATGGATGATATCAATCATCGGAATTCCAAGAAAACGATTGACATAAATATGATCGTCTTCTATGGCGGCTCCGGGTTCAAAAAGAAAATAATTTTCATGTCCGACATTTTGGGCTTTTTGCCAGACCATTTTTACGATATCGGAAGCAAAATTTAAGGAAAAATATTCCATCGTAAAAATTGCGTCTTTAGCACCTACCATATCCAAGAGGATTCCAAATTCAGCTTGATAATTGGAGGTATGAGGATTTTGAGACCAATACTGTGAACCCAAGGCATACGAATCTTTAACATTATTGGCAGGGTCTCCATAGTCTTCCAAATCAAACAAAATAATATCCACGCCTATTTCGGGTTTTTGAGTTGCCATGCTTCTCGCCACTTCCATCAGAACGCCGACACCGCTGGCACCGTCATTTGCACCGTCGATAGGATTGTAAAATTTATCCGCATCCGGATCGTGGTCTGCATAAGGTCTTGAATCCCAGTGTGATGAAAGTAATATCCTGCGTTTTGCATCCGGATTAAATATTGCAATAATATTATGACCATGCAATATTTTACCATTGTATGCGCGCGCATCATAATCTTGCGAAATGACTTTATCGGCATATTTCTCAAAGAAACGGATAAAATATTGAGTAGCTTTTTCGTGTGCTTCACTGTTGGGGACTCGAGGTCCGAAAGCAACTTGTCGATCGACATACGCATAGGCAGAATCGGCATTATATTCGGGAATTATTACTTGTGGCACTTCTACTCCTATGGATTTTGTTTTTTCTCCGGTGGAGTTTCCACAAGAATAGAAAACCAACAAACCCAAAAGCAGAGAGGTGAAACGTAGGACTGCCTTTTTCATTATAATTTTTTTTATCTAAAATTTATTCGACAGGATGCCATAAAGGTACGGCATCCTATTGAAATAAAACACTTTATCATACAAATACTTGTCAAGCTTCTGCTTTCAATTCTTTGACGGCGGCGGTCAGTTGAGGCAAGACTTTCATCACATCGCCTACGATACCATAGTCGGCAACCTCAAAGATAGGAGCTTCTTTGTCTGTATTCACGGCGACGATCACTTTCGAACCGCTTACTCCTGCTACATGTTGAACAGCGCCTGATATTCCAAGTGCGAAATACAGGTTGGGAGCAATTATTTTTCCCGTTTGTCCTGTGTGTTCTTCGTGGGGTCTCCATCCTTCGTCGGATACCGGACGCGAACAAGCTGTAGCGGCACCTAATACTTCCGCCAATTCCTCGAGAGGTCCCCAATTGTCACCGCTTTTCATTCCACGCCCACCGGAAACCACGATTTCGGCATCTGTGAGGAGTATTTTTCCTGTGATTTTTTGGGTGTCTTTGACTTGAGTTACAAAATAGGAATCGTCCAAATCAACATCCATAGATTTGATGTTTACTTCTTTTGGAGATTCTACGATTCCAAATGAATTGCGGGCTAAAGTCAACACCGCTTTGCCGGTATTTATTTTGCTAAATCCAATGGCTTTTCCATTAAAAACGGCTTTTTTGAAAACCATAGGTGATAATGTTACCGGCATAGCCATTGCATTTCCTACGAAACCGGCTTTCATACTTACTGAGAGGCGAGGAGCGATGGCTTTTCCTGTATTATTGGAAGCGAAGACTACAATCTGAGCATCGATTTTCGTCGCAATATCTTGAATTGCAGACGAATATGCTGCTGTCTCAAAGACATTCAGACGTGCATCCTGAACACTGATAATCTTATCCACACCATAATTTCCCAATGACTTTAATTCTTCTTCATCCACTTTACCTATCGAAAGTGCGACCGGCTCGGTACCCATTTTTGCAGCAAGTGCTGCACCATAAGAAACCGCCTCAAAGACGAATTTTTTAAACTTACCATCAAAATTTTCCGTATATATTAAAACTGACATCTTTTTCTTTGTTTGGTTATTAAATTACTTTTGCTTCTTCGTGCAACAAACGAATTAATTCTTTGGCATTTTCGGCATCAATCAATTTTACTTTACCTTTGGCTTCCGGTAGTTCAAAATGATCAAACTCAGTCATAGCCTCGATTGCGGTTGCTTCTTTTATTGCTAAGGGTTTTTTGCGTGCCATCATGATGCCTCTCATAGATGGAATACGAGGATTGATAGCGATTCCTTTTTGGACAATGGCTACAAATGGTTTGGCTATCGCCAAAAGTTCGGTGCCGCCTTCGATTTCGCGTTTTACGCTAAAACCATCTTCTGCCATTTCAATAGAAGTCACCGAAGAGATAGACGGAAGCCCCAAAAATTCGGACAACATTCCGCCTACTGCCGAATTATTGTAATCGCTGGATTCAATACCTGCCAAGATCAGATCAAAATTCTCATCCCGGATTGCTTCTGCAATATTTCCGGCTACCGAATAGGCATCTTGTGCATCTACATCCACACGTATCGCATCATCCGCACCTATAGCAAGCGCTTTTCTAAGAGTCGGCTCTACAGATTTTGCTCCTACGCTGATCACACTTACCTTCTCGATAACTCCATTGGAAGATTCTTTAAGCTCCAATGCACGGGTCAATGCCAATTCATCCCAAGGATTGATAATCCATTGTACACCCGTAGTGTCAAACGACTTATTCCCATCTACAAATTTTACTTTTGTCGTAGTGTCGGGAACATTACTTACCAAAACTAATATTTTCATATATTTTCAATTTTATTTAAATTCCTATTTTATCATCTTTAATGCTTTGCAAAACACCTTTTTAGTTTTCAAATAGAAAACTTTATCAAGAACTTTTTTGCAATCTGCAAATGTACAAAATATTTTTCATCTGTTGAAAAGATATTATTTTATTTAGAATTGATATAAATTTATATGGATTTGTGATGAAGATAATACGAAATGTATGTAGTGCTTGAGAAAAAACGCTGATTTTTCTTGCATCTTATTATTGATATTTTCACATAATTCATTTTCTTTCACGTGTTTGAGAGTTTTTCAGCAGACCTTATGTATCCTTGTCTGGATAAAAAAACCTTGATAGTCACCCGATCAGTTTTTGTGTATAATACTGAATATGAGGTATATATGACAACATCTATTGTTGTATATATGCGGTTTGTGTTTATTAAAAAAATTGTATTAAAAGTGAAATTGTCAATAATTATATTTGTTTAAAAAAAAATTTTTTTAATTGTAATTATAAAAAAAAATTTCATAATTTTACGCCCTATTAAGTTCATTTATAAATTGTTGTCTTGATGGTTTGGTTTCATCTGTATATTTTCCTACCTTCATGGATGAAATTAGACAAGCGTTTGTTATCAAAAATAAATAGTGTGATATGAAAACATTTTTAAAAGTAGTTTTAGTTATCTGGATTTTGGGTTCGACCGGATATTATCTTTGCAAAATAAATCATCACTGCAGTAAAGCACCTATCTCCAAAGCAACTTCCGGCATCGCCGAAACTCCATCGCATCAAAGCAAGCCGGTACAAGAAGTGACAGAAGAAGTCATATCCAAAGACACTATATCTGCCGAGCTGAATCGCATTGAGAACTCAATGGCACAATCTCCTTATTTTTATTTTAATTCAAATTCTACCGAACCCGGGAGCATCGGCGAGATAGATATTTTGGCCAAAGATTTATCTTATTATTTATCGCAAAAGAAAAATTCAATGATCCAATTGACCGGACATACCGATTTCACAGGAAACAATGCATTGAACTACCAATTGGGATTAAAGCGTGCTACGGCATTAAAAAGAATTTTGGTACGGGAAGGAATAGATTCTTCGCGAATTTCGATTGATTCCAAAGGAGAAGAAAATCCTGTTGCCGACAACAAAACCAAAGAAGGCAGAAAGAAAAACAGAAGAGTTGAAATACATATTATTCATTAAAAATTTATTAAAATGTTTCTATTAAGTATAGATTTTTCGGAGTTAGGTTCCAATACATTGGAGATTCTTATTCTTTTGCTAATCACGGCGATTATCGCTTATTTTATCGGAAGATTGGGACGAGTACCACAAAGTGAGTATGATAGCTTGAATGAGAAGTTTCAGAAATGCAATAATGAATTGGAAGCACTTGAAGAAGAGAAACTTCGCCTGCTTGGCATCAATGCGGAAATGGATAAAGAAATGAAGCAAAAGATTACTGACAATAATCAATTGAGAGCCGATCACGAGCAGGCAAAAACGAGGATTATTGAGCTTGAGCTCGAGTTGGGCAAGTGCAGAAAACAACTTACGGCAAAGCAATCCGGAAAGCGTGCTAATTCCTCCAAAGAAGAAACACTCGAGAGGATAAAATCCAAAGCTGCAGATATCAATTTTGATCGAATCGGTACGGCAACAATAAATGAAAAAGATCCGCTTCAAAAAATCAAAGGGATAGGTCCTTTTATTGAACAAAAATTAAATGCCATTGGTATCTATACGTTTCAACAAATTTCAAAATTTACTGCCGAAGATGAAGATATGGTTAATAAAGCCATAGAATTTTTCCCCGGAAGGGTCAAAAGAGATGATTGGCGCGGACAAGCACAGAAACTCCAACAAAGGTAAATAGGGTCTGCTGAAAAACTGTCAAACAGATGAAATAGAATGAGTTACGTAGATACATCAATGATAAGATGCAAGAGAAATCAGAGCTTTTTCCAAGAAGTCTTGCATTTACTTTATCTTTCGGATCAAATATTAAGTGCTATTTGTCTGATTAAAGAGAGAAAACTTTGAAGTGCTTTGATTTAAGCTCCCCAACAAATTGTTATTTTTTCACTTTGTTGAAGAGGGCAAATAATCTTGATTGATATTTTCCATCGCTCGAAACAGGTTGAATTTAGCTTTCGGGTTGATTTTTGACAATTGCCTGATTATCTCACCTGCATCGTTGCGCATAGTGATATTCTCAAAAGGACAATTTCGTACTAAGGGGCGATACCCGATGATCGTGCTGTAGCGCCTCAATTCTGCATCTGTCAGCAATAAAAGCGGACGAATAAGATGCAATTTTCCATCAAACATACTTAATTTTCCGGGCAAGCTGCTCATTTCACCATGATACGTCATATTCATTAACAGTGTTTCTACCGCATCATCCAAATGATGTCCCAAAGCTAATTTTGAGTAATTGTTTTGCAGAGCATAAGCAAAAAGTGATTTACGGCGATTCCAAGAACAATAAAAACAAGGAGATTTATTGGCTTTTTTGGCTTCTACTACCACATCATTTTCCACGTAGATGAAGGCTACTTCCCTCTCATCACAAAAAGCCTGCAAATAAGTCCTGTCCGTTTCGTAAGGAATCGTGGTAATATCTATGTGTACTGCTGTTAGTTTGAAATCAAAGGGTAAAATTCTCTTTCGATTAACCAATACATCAAGTAGAGCCATAGAGTCTTTTCCTCCGGATAATCCGACTAATATGTTATCTCCCGGATTGATCTGATCATATTTGATAATTGCTTCGCTAACTTTGCTTCTTATTTTTTCAACAAACCTTTTATCATTCTTCGGCTTCACTTTTTTCTGGCAAAAGTACTTCTTTTTTTTGATCTTGTATAGAGAGGATTACTTTTAGTTTTACACCTGCTGATAAATTACGTTTGTTGATAAAGAGAATGAGCGGTTTTTAACGGAATGGTTTGTCGCTTCCATTTATTAGCAGAAAAAGATTGCACGTATGAGAAATAGTTGTAATTTTGTAGAAAAGAATTAGATAATGACAGAATTTAAAGAAAAATATATAAATCCTTTTACCGATTATGGTTTCAAACGTTTGTTTGGCGAAGAGCCGAATAAGGATTTATTGCTGGATTTTTTAAATGAACTACTCAAAAAACAAGAAGGAAAGATTACCGAACTATCTTATTTGCCCAATGAAAAATTGCCTATTTCTGTGGGAGATAGAAGAGCAATCTTTGATATTTATTGCACAAATGAAAAAGGCGAACAATTTATCGTAGAAATTCAAAAAGCCGAGCAGAAATTTTTCAAAGACAGAACAATTTATTATTCAACATTTCCCATCCAAGAACAAGCAAGGAACAAAAACCGTTTTTGGAATTTTGAATTAAAATCCGTTTATACAATCGGAATTCTGGACTTTGTTTTTGAAGAAAGTGAACCGGACAAATATCGTCATGATGTAAAATTGACAGAACAAGAAACAAAAGAAGTATTTTATAATAAACTTACATACGTTTATCTTGAAATGCCGAAGTTTCAAAAGACGGAAAAAGAATTAGAAACACGCTTTGATAAGTGGATGTTTATTCTGAAAAACCTACCGAAACTTGATAGGATACCTGTTGAGTTGAAGGAAAAAATATTTTTAAAACTTTTTGAGACTGCTGAGATTGCAAAACTTAAACCGGAAGAATACAAACAATATGAAGCAAGTGTAAACGCATATCGGGATATCTTTAATATAAAAAATACGTATCTTGAAAAAGGAAGGATGGAACGAAGTATCGAAATTGCTAAGAACCTTTTGAAAAATGAAGTTGATATAAATATAATTATTACATCAACAGGATTGACAGAAAAAGAAATTAACGAATTAAAAGATAAATAGGCAGCAGAACAAATCACAAAGAAATCGGCAATCCATTTTTTATTTTTCTCTCCATCGCAATGAAAAAGTCCCTATATTTGCAAACAATAAATGGTAATGGCTTATTGAGATGAGAATGAGTGGGGTTTTGGGGTGAACTGGTGTTAATCATTAAGGACATGAACGAGAATTACAAACAATAACTTTAGTATTAACAAAAAAAAGTAGAAACAATGAGAACAAAAATATTAATGAATTTGTTGCTAATAGGAATTATATTAGCAACAGTAGTGTTAAGTAACTGTAGTAAAGATAAAACTAATCCAAGCAATGGCAAAGTACAATGTATAATCACACAGCCCAAAGATAATGATACAATAAGAGGGGACACGTCTGTGTTGATTGTAGCGGAAGCTGATTGTGCAGATGGAATTATAGCAGAAGTACGTTTTTTTGTAGATGGAATTGGGATTGGTTCTTCTGCAAAATTTCCTTATAAATACGAATGGCATACAGATAATGAAAAAAGTGGTTTGCATACAATTAAAGCAGAAGCAAAGAGAAATGATGGAGCGAGTGGGACAGATGAAAAAAAGATATTACTCATAAGAGGTGTAACAATAGCAGTTGCTGGTAATGATACTACAACAAATGATGGTTCTACATCATTGACTTTGTTTGCAAACGAGCCTGAGTTTGATTTTGAAACAGGGAAATGGACTATTGTAAGTGGAACCGGTGGCAGCTTTGCCGATCCAACAAAGGCAAATACAGTTTTTACAGGAGACTTAAACATCACATATCTATTAAGATGGACCATTTCAAATAAGTACTATTCAAGTTCAGATGAACAAAAAGTTTTATTCAAAAAAATAGAGTATGGTACTACTATTACTGACTATGATGGCAACACTTATAAGACAGTAATTATCGGCAATCAAACATGGATGGCAGAAAACTTGAAAGTAACCCACCAACCGAATGGCACACCTATACCACTTGTAACTGAGATGGATGAATGGATGAATCTTGGATATAACAATACCGACAAAGCTTACTGTTATTATGCTAACTCAAACGCCAATAATGACATTTACGGAGCATTATATACTTATGCAGCAGCCAAAGATATTTGTCCAACAGGTTGGCACTTACCTTCCGATGCAGAGTGGACAGAGTTAAAGGATTTTATATTTAACGATGGTAATAGTGGGCAAGAGGGAGCAGCTCTTAAGTCAATGACAGGGTGGTATAATGATGGTAGTGGAACTGATATTTACGGTTTTTCCGCCCTTCCGGGTGGTAGACGCGATCTCAAAGGTACTTTCGAAGTTTTGGAGAAATTCGGTATGTGGTGGAGTGTTACCGAGTATAATAGTGCGGGCGCTTACTACTGGTCGCTGTCTTACCTTAACCCTGTACTTCTCCACTCTGATTATGTCAAGTCGTATGGTTTTTCTGTCCGTTGCGTTAAGGATTAGGTTATTTACAATAGTAT